>DATLIO010000133.1:0-2058 GCA_035539355.1 Luteolibacter sp. | reverse complement strand
TCATTCGCTCTGTCTGCTGGCATGCGATGAAATCGTGAACCGCGGATGGTGGGACCGGCTCGGCATTTCCGATGCCGCCGCACGCATCGCGGAAACTTCGTGGAAAATGGGAGACGTCTCGCTCTATGGACGATTCGATTTCGCCTGGAACGGAAACGGATCTCCGAAATTGCTCGAATACAACGCGGACACACCGACCTCGCTTCTCGAAGCCGCGGTCGTCCAATGGCAATGGCTCGAAGACGTCGCGCCAAAGAGCGATCAGCTCAATTCGATCCACGAAGCGCTCATCGAGCGATGGAAACTTTTCCACGAACCGATGATTCACTTCGCCTGCGTTTGGGAAAGCGAGGAGGACCGGCAGACGATCGCCTACCTCGCCGAGACCGCGGAACAAGCGGGCAAAGCGGTCGAACTACTGGATATCTCGGAGATCGGATTTTCTCCGCTGGGACGTTTCACCGATCTCCAGGAACGAACGATTGATCGGCTTTTCAAACTCTACCCGTGGGAATGGATGGCGGACGAACCGTTCTTCTCGCAGGTTCCCGGGGAGCGCCATCGTTTCACCGAACCTGCATGGAAAATGATGCTCTCGAACAAAGCGCTGCTCGCCATCCTCTGGGAACTTCATCCCGGCCATGATCTGTTGCTTCCCGCTTATCTCGATGAACGGCAGCTCCGTTCCTCAGGTGTCACGCGTTGGGCGGAAAAGCCTCTTTTCGGACGGGAGGGTGCGGGCGTGAAGCTCATGCATCACGGACGCCCTTCCAACAGTGGCGTCGCCTATCTAGGCAAGGAAGCGAGCGTCTATCAACAGCACGCCGATCTGTTCAACGGCGGCGGACTTCACTTCGTATGGGGCCTCTGGATGGTCGGTGACGAATGCCGCGGCATGTCCGCACGTGGCGATACATCCACCGTCACCGGAAATCTCAGCCGCTTCGTGCCGCACCGGATCGAGGGCTGAGCCGACTACTTCGGATAATCCCGCCACAACCAGCGGAGCGCGTCCGGCAGGATGCTCGCACCGTGCTTCGAGCTGTGGGTGCCTTCGCCGAAGACGAATTTGACGTCGTAGCCCTTTTCGGTCAGCGCCGCGTTCATGGCCTTGTTCGCTTCCGGCCATGAACCGAACTGGTTGACGATGTCATTGCTGCCATCCTGGAGGAAAACCCGGATCGGTTTCTTCGGCGAGGTCCGCACGATCTCCGGATATTTGTCCCCGCCACGGATGTTGGTGTAACTTCCGATGAAACTGAGAACCTTGGAAAACTGGTCCGGCCGTTCCCAGGCCACGGTGAACGCACAGATCCCGCCGCTCGAGGAACCGCTGATGCCGCGGCCGGCCGGATCGTCGGTGATCTTCACATGCTCCTTGGCCAATGGCATGATTTCGTCCAACAGGAACTTCGAATACGTGTCACCGAGGGCGTTGTATTCCAGAGACCGGTTCGCCGGAGAGGCGGGTCGTCCGTCCGGGCGCTTGCGGGGTTTCTCTCCGGGAGCGAGCGGCTTGTCCCCGGGATTGATGAAAATGGCGGCCATCATCGGCAGCTCCTTTTTGTGGATCAGATTGTCGAGCACGACCGGCACGCGCCACGCACCTTTGCGGGAGGCATATCCGCTTCCGTCCTGGAACACCATCAGCGCGCACGGCTTGGAACCGTCATAGCCCGGAGGGATGTAAAGAAACCACTTCCGCTCCATTCCGGGGTAGGTCTTCGAAGTCTCCATCTTGAACTCCATGACCTTTCCTTCCGGCACCCCTTCCTTCGGCTGGGAATCGGGCCCGAGCTGGTACTGCGCATCCGGATCCACCTTGGCGGGTGTTTCCGGCGTCTGGCTGAAAGCCGCCGGCGATCCGAGAAAGGCGAACGCGGCGAGCAAAGGAGTGAAGGTTTTTCGCATGATGGTTTTCCTAAAACCGTCCCTGCGCGCTGAAAGTTTCAAAATCCGGCGATGAACGGTCAGAAAACGAAAAGCGAAGATCTCCGGCGTGTAGCGAAGCTCGTGAGAGCTTCGGCTGGGGCAATGACACCGATCCCGGGACCATCA
>DATLIO010000132.1:0-3999 GCA_035539355.1 Luteolibacter sp. | reverse complement strand
TCACCAATCCGTCCAGAGACCACCGGATGCAGCCGGGCATCGACGCGATCGGCGTGTTTTCCGCATCCTCGTGAAGGAACAACGGCAGGATGAAATCCGCGGCGGACAGGTTCGTTTCGCGGACGAGCGACCGGATGGCGGGCGTGCGGCGGTTGCGGCGGGGACGGATGGGAAGGTTCATGGGAAGTGTTGTCAGTGGATCACGGCCACCGCATTCGCGGCGGCGTAGTCTTTCGCATGGCTGAGGCTGATCTGGATTTCGGGAATCCCTTTGCTCTTCGCGAAATCCGCGGCGGCCCCGTGAAGAACGAGTTTGGGCGCCCCCAACGCATCGCGGGTGATTTCGAGATCAAGCCAACCGGCTTCGCCGCCGATGCCGGTGCCGAGTGCTTTCGACACCGCTTCTTTCGCAGCGAAACGGGCGGCGTAATGAAGCTCCGGACGCTTCTGCGCGGCGCAATAATTCCGCTCCGCATCGGTGAACAACCGGGAGAGGAAGGGTTCGCCATGCCGCTGGATGGCGGAAGCGATCCGCTCCACCTCGACGACGTCGATGCCAATGCCGTGGATGCGCATTTCAGTGGGGATAGGCGGCCATCATTTCCTTCATCTGCCGGACCGCGGCGCTGAGGCCGATACGGGTGGATCGGGAAATGATGCTGTGACCGATGTTGAGTTCGGCAAGGTGCGGGACATCCCACAACCGGGAAAGGTTCGTGTAGTTGATTCCGTGACCGGCGTTCACCTGAAGCTGGTTCGCATGGCCGGCTTTCGCCGCCGCGGTCAAGCGGTCGACCTCCCGCTGGACATCATCGCCCTGGGCATTCGCGAAACAGCCGGTGTGGAGTTCGATCATGTCCGCGCAGGCTTCGGCGGAGGCCTCGACCTGCTTGATGTCAGGATTGATGAACAGGCTCACGCGGATTCCGGCATCCTGCAATTTCGCGGTCACCATCCGGATCGTGTCGAACCGGCCGGTCACGTCGAGCCCCCCTTCGGTCGTGACTTCCTCACGGGTTTCCGGGACGAGGCAGGCGAATTCCGGCTTCAGTTTCAGCGCCAGCGCGACCATTTCATCCGTGACTCCCATCTCGAAATTGAGAGGAGCGGTGATCTTTTCACGGATCTCGAAAGCATCCCTGTCCTGCATGTGGCGCCGGTCGCCCCGAACGTGGATGGTCAGCGAATCCGCACCGCCTTCAAGCGCATCCAATCCCGCCTGGAGCGGGGACGGCTCGCAGTTCGGAGAAGTCGGCGTGTGGGCGTAACGCGCCTGCCGGAGGGTCGCGATGTGGTCGATGTTGACGCCGAGGAGCAAAGGCATGTTTCGGTGTAACTCCCCGAAAGGCGTCCCGCAAGGGCGGGAATGCACGCAAAATCAGTCAGATCGGAGCCAGCAGCGTGAATGGCCAGCACGGAATGTTTCTCAAAATCCAGAAAACGATCACCAGGATCGCAAGCGCCCACGCCAGCTTCGGAGTGGTTTCAGGAAACCAGTTCAACCGTTTTCCCCTCACCCAGCCGATGATCTGGATACCGAGCACGCCCAGCGCGATCGGCAGCAAAATCACCCCCACCGGATTCATCCGGAACGCCAGGCCGAAATTCCCGTGCAAGGCGGCGTAAGTCGCCCGCGTCATCCCGCAACCCGGACAATGCAGCCCGGTGACACGATGGAAAAGGCAGCCCGGAAACCATGATCCGAGATTCCCGTGCTGCCTGAGGTGAAATGCGGCGTAAGCAAGAACCAGCACCGTCAGCGCGACCCACAGTGCCCGCCCCGCCTTCATCTTACTGCTGCGACTGAGCCATGAACGCGCTCAGGAAAGAAAAGCCGAAAGCGAGAAGGTTGATCACCAAGCCCACAATAAAGCCGATCATGGTCCACTTTTTCGCATTTGCCGAAGCCACCTGAGCTCCGACGATGTCACCCGCCTTTTTCAGCGTGTCGACCTTCGCGGCGAAGACGATCCCCGCGACGCCGAATGGAAGGCAGCAAAGCAAGGTCACGACAATCGACTGCCAGAGATAACTCGGGATTTCCTGCGTGCCCGCCACCGGGGGCGCGTACGGAGAGACCGGCGGGCTGTAGGAAGGTACCGCGGCAACGGGTCCGGCGGGTGCCTGAGCAGGCGGACGGAGAACGGAAAGTTCACTCACCTGCGATGCCGGAATCCAATCACCCATGCCGTCTTTCCAGACAAGATCCGATGGCGAAACCTCACCGGACGCCAGTTTTGAAATCAACTCACTCTGCGCGACCGGGCCGAGCTGGGTGCCATTTTTGGAGTAATACCACTGCATGTTATCTATAGGTTAAGTTCAAAATCATTTCACCGTTCCGCCGATCACCATCGCGATGATGCCCCCCGCCATCGTGAGGATCATGAGATAGCCCATGATCAGTCCCGAAATGGCCATCCCTCTGCCACCCAGGGGAATCGGAGAATTTTTGATGGTGCCAAGCGCGATGTGCCCGAAGATCACCGCGGCGATCGCGGGCAACCCGAATAACACCAGACAGCTCACCCATGCCACGATCCCGCAGACCATGCTTGCCACCGCCAGACCTGAAGTTCTGCCTGCCACCGGTCCGCTCGTCGGTCCGTAATAAACCGGAGTGCCCGGCGGACCATAAACGGGAGCCGCCGAAGAAAGTTCGGGAACCCCGGAAAGCGGGAGCCATGAAGCCATGCCTTCCCGCCACACCAGCGTCTGCTGGTTCACCCGACCTTCGCCGATCGCAGCCCGGATCGCATTTTCATCCAGAGGCCCCACCTGCGAGCCGTTTTCGCCATAATACCAATGTGCCATTTCGGAAATCGGACGCTTGCAGCATCCCGGTCCGGCCTCGCGGTGGCAATCCTCAAATCGGCCCCCATGAAAACAGTTGCCGCCCCCTTTCCGCCCGCTAACTTCGGCCCAACTATGATCGTCGCACCAAAGATCCGTGGATTCATCTGCACCACCGCCCATCCCGACGGATGCGCGAAGCACGTCGCCGAGCAAATCGCCGTCGTCAAAGGCCGCGGCCCCGTCGCCAACGGCCCGAAGAAGGTGCTCGTGATCGGTTCCTCCACCGGCTACGGACTCTCCTCACGCATCGCCGCCGCCTTCGGATCGAACGCCGCGACCATCGGGGTCTTCTTCGAGAAACCCGGCGAAGCCGACAAGTGCGGCACGGCAGGTTGGTATAACTCCGCCGCTTTCGAAAAAGAAGCCGCGGCCGCCGGACTGTATGCCCGTTCGTTCAACGGCGACGCCTTTTCCGATGATGTGAAAGCCCAGGTCATCGCCGCCATCAAGGCCGATCTCGGCCAGGTGGATTGCGTCGTTTACAGCCTCGCCTCCCCACGCCGCACCGATCCGAAATCCGGTGAAGTTTACAAATCCGTCCTCAAACCGGTCGGCGAAGTTTATACCAACAAAAACCTCAACACCACCACCGGCGTGGTGAATGAAATCTCCATCGAACCTGCGGAAGGCGACGACATCGCCCAAACCGTCGCCGTCATGGGCGGTGAGGACTGGCAGTTGTGGATCGACGCGCTTCTCGAAGCCGGCGTCCTCGCCCAAGGCGTCCAAACCGTTTCCTACTCCTACATCGGGCCGGAAGTCACCTGGCCGATCTACAAGAACGGCACCATCGGCAAAGCGAAGGAAGACCTCGAGCGGGTCCAACGCGAACTCGATGTCAAACTCGCCCCGCTGGACGGCAAGGCATGGGTTTCCGTGAACAAGGCGCTCGTCACGCAGGCCAGCTCGGCCATCCCGGTCGTGCCGCTTTACATTTCCCTGCTCTACAAGGTGATGAAAGCCGCCGGCAACCATGAGGACACCATCGAGCAGATGGACCGCCTGTTCCGCGACCGCCTTTACAGCGGCAATCCGCAACCCGACGACGCCGGCCGCATCCGGGTGGACGATTGGGAAATGGAGCCTGAGATCCAGTCGATCGTCGACGGCCGCTGGAAACAGGTGAACACCGAAAACCTCTCC
>DATLIO010000131.1:0-1963 GCA_035539355.1 Luteolibacter sp. | reverse complement strand
TGACGGCCGTGTTGCGGTCCAGCAGCCGACGGTGTAACGGAGGAGGACCGTTCTTGAAACCATGTACACCGAATCGCTTGAAACGGATCATCACGAACTGGACATCATCTACCGCGAAGCGTTGGACGCGCTAGCGTCCGGTGACGCGCCTGCGGCGCTCGGCAGGGTTGACCTATTCTGGGCGCGGCTGGCGGTGCACATACGCGCCGAGCATCTGCGGCTTTTCCCGGCGGTGCCGCATACGGCGGAGAACGACGCCGTCCTCGCCCGGCTGCGGCACGATCATGACGAATTCATGACTGCGCTTGCAAATGCGGTGAAGCTGCTGCGCGGGCACGCGACCCCGGAGAGCGTCAGCGAAGCCCGACGCATCGTGCTCGAACTGGGCGACGCGCTCGCGGAGCACAACCGCCTCGAGGAGGACACGGTGTACTGTGACGCGGGCAACCATTTGTCCCACGCAGAGCGGGCGGAACTCGCCCTTTCCATCGACGCGGAACTCCAAAACATACCGCCGCGGTTCTCCGCGCACGGGGTCTGATCCACGGACCTGAGGAAGGTGGGGGGCGAAAAAGCGGAAGCGAAACCCGGCGTTCGCCTTCAACGCGATCTACAAAGCGACGCCACAGTTCCGCGTCGGAGTCGAGTTCCGCGGCTTCCGGACCGATTATCTGGTCACCGGGAAAAGGTTCAACAATCACGTCAACCTGGGTGCGGCCTACTCGTTCCAATGGGATGGCAAAAGCCACGGCGGAAGTGACCGAAGCGACGGGTCGCGATAGAATTCGACCGTGGTGAACGACAAGATCGACATTCTGAAGCGGGCCGAGTTGTTTCGCGGCCTCGACGACGACATCCTCCGGCTTCTCGCCTCGCATGCCAAGCAAAGGCTTCTGAGCCGCGACGAAATTCTCTTCATGGCAGGGGACCCGGCGGTCGGGTTTTACGTGATCGCGGAGGGATCTGTGCGGGCGTACCGGTCAGGGCCGGACGGCCGCGAGCAGGTGATTCACGTGGAACGCGCCGTGACCACGATCGCCGAGGTCGCGGTTTTCGATGACGGGACCTACCCTTCGACCGTCGCCGCCGAGGAACCCGCCCGAGTGCTTTCGATCCGGAAGGAAGATGTAAGGTCGGCCTGCATGCGCCATCCGGCTTTGGCGCTCGCGGCGGCTAAACTGATGGCGACGCGGCTCAGAAAGTGCGCGGAGTTGGTCGAATCTCTTTCATTGCGGGAGGTGGGCCAGCGGGTGGCAAGCCTTTTCCTCGCCGAGGCCGCATCCCGGGGCGTCGCGACGGAACGCGGCATCCGGTTCGAGCAGCCGCTCACCCACGGCCAACTGGCCGCCCGGATCGGCACGGTCCGCGAGGTGGTGACGAGGACGATCGCCCGGCTGCAGTCTCAGGGGCTGATACAGACCGAAGGGAAGACGGTTACGGTCCCGGACATCAAGGCTCTAGGTTACTACGCCAATAGCGAGTGATCGCCCAACAGTGTATACCGACTTCAATTATGTTCCCCTAGTCAGGGAGAAACTAGAAAACTCTGCTTCTACATTGCAGGGCTTGACAAAATTATCCACTCCGATAAAAATACGAGCGTTCGTTTTTTAATCTTCACCGATGCCCAAACTGAGCGAAGCCGCGATCAAGAGAAAGAAGGACCAGATTGAGGAAGCCGCTCGGGAACTTTTCATAAGGCAAGGTTTCCATGCGACGTCGATGCGTGATATCGCGAAAGGCGCCGGGGTTTCGCTGGGGAACCTGTACAACTACTACGAGACGAAGGACTCGATCTTCGAATCGATCGTCGCGAAGTATTTAGAAGTTATAGACGAGCGGTTGAGAGAGATGTTCAGTTCGATCGATGAGCCCCTGGAGCCGGAAAGCCTTAGGCGGCTCGGGGAGATGGCGGGCGAACTGGTAAACGAACACGCGGATTTTTGGCTGCTTATGTACATCG
>DATLIO010000130.1:0-4642 GCA_035539355.1 Luteolibacter sp. | reverse complement strand
GTCTCGGGACAGGTCCTCATCCGGTGATGTTGATCGGCTATGGAGCTTACGGTATGAACATCGAGCCATCGTTTTCTCCTCAGGATGCGGCCCTTTTTGAAATGGGCGGGATCAAGGTCGTGGCTCATGTCCGCGGCGGTGGTGAACTCGGCGATGAATGGCGTCTGGCGGGAAACAAGAAAACGAAACCCAACACGTGGCGCGACATGATCGCGGTGGCGCAGGGTTTGGTGAAAGAAGGAATCACCCAGCCGAAAAACATCTGCATCCAAGGAAGAAGCGCGGGCGGCATCACGGCCGGACGGACATTGACCGAGGACCCGAAGGCGATCGGAGCTGCGGTGATCGGTGTCGGATGTCTTGATACGGTGAGGGCGGAAAACACTCCGAATGGCATTCCGAACATTCCCGAGTTCGGGAGTGTGGTGACGAAGGAAGGCTTCGAGGCGCTTCACGAGATGAGCGCTTACCATCATGTGAAGGACGGTGCGGAATATCCTCCCGTGTTGCTTTTCCATGGAGCGAATGACACCCGTGTCGAGTTGTGGCAGTCGCTTAAAATGGCGGCGCGCTTGAAAGCGGCACAGGGGACGAATGGGAAAGTGTTGATGAGGATCGACTACCTTCTCGGCCACGGAAGCGGCGGTTCGCGGCAGCAGGAGATCGATCTGAACGCGGACATCCTCGCGTTCTTTTTTTCGAAATGCCGTTGACGATGGAAGTGCGGGATGCCCGGTTTTCCGGCGTTCCGCCCGACCACATTTGAATCCAAGGAATCCGTAGGATTGCGGACATTACCCCTTGGATCTCTGGAATCAGTGGGTTGCGGCGCCAACCTCAGGAGTTGGGGCCCGCGGCACGGGTTATGCCATAGGAAAGGCAACTTCAAAGCATACCCATGAAACACAAACTTCTTCTTTTTGCGATCGCTTCCATCGTTCCTGCCTTGGCCCAACCACCCGTGGTGGTTGAGAAAACCGTCACCGAAACCGTCACTCCGGGTCAGCGTGTCGTGGAGGAAACCGTCGTTGAAAAACCTGCGGTGCCACCAGCCGGATTCAATCCTCGGCGTCAGCTCGGCGTGGTGCCCAGAGCCTTGCCCGCGGGCGAACCCATCCCGGCGCCGGGATCCACGGTGGAAACGACCGAGACAGTCACCCGTGTGAACGGCCGCGTTTACAACACCGAGCGGAACGTCGTCATCGTCGAAGGACGGGAGCTTCCTTATACGACGGTTCCAGTATTGTTCGTGAAGGAAACGGCGGAGCTGCTGGATTCCGAATCGCGGGCCGCGCTCGATCAGACGGCGGCCGCGATCAAGGACATCCTTGCCACGAATCCCGACGCGAAATTCGATGTCGAAGGGCATACGAGCGTCGAGGGGACCGACGATTTCAACCTCAATCTCTCGGCGGCCCGTGCGCGCCGGATCCATGATGAGCTGACGCAGCGTTATCTCGTTCCGCCTTCGGCGTTGAGCGCTCATGGTTATGGGGAGAACTACGCCCAATACCCGAAAGGCACCGAAGCCGAATGGACGCTCGACCGTCGTGTGCTCGTGGTCCGTGTGAAATGATTCAGCGGTAGCACACCTTCCAAAGGATCAATCCGTGCGCGGGCGCGTTCATGCCTGCAGCGGATCGGTTTTCCTCAGCCAGCATCGCGTCGATCTCTTCGGCGCGGTGCTTTCCTTCTCCGACCTGGATCAACGTCCCGACGATCGCGCGGCACATCTTGTAGAGAAATCCTCCGCCTTCGATGACGAAGGTGATTCTCGCTCCATTGCGCTTGATCCCGCATCGGGTGACGGTTCGCACCGCATCGTCGAGAGGCACGCCGCGGTTGGCGGTGAATGATCTGAAATCATGCGTTCCCACGAACCTCTCCGCCGCCGAACGCATCGCGTCGAAGTCCAGTGGCCGCGGGACATGCCATGCCTGGGTGCGGAGCAACGGGTTCATCGCCGGATGATTCCAGACGTGGTAGCGGTACTGTTTGCCGGTCGCGTCGAAACGGGCATGGAAATCCGGTCTGGCGCGTGAGGCGGAGCGGACACGGATGTCATCGGGAAGCAGGGCGTTGATCGCCAGGGCGAGGTGCCGCACCTGCATGCGGAATTCTTCCGGTGGAATTTCGAAATGAGCAACCATGCCGAACGCGTGGACACCGGCGTCCGTGCGACTGGAGCTTTCGAGCCGCGGTCGGGAAGGAAACAAGCGTGAGAGTGCGGTTTCGATCCGATCCTGGACCGCGAGCCCTGATTTCTGGGACTGCCAGCCCTGCCAGGCTGCACCATCGTAGGCGATGATGAGTTTGAATTTCAGCGGATCCGTCATTCAGTCCGGCTGGGATGTTCGCTTCGAGGAGGATGACGCTTTCTTTTCCGCGCGGAGCCAGAGCCCGTCTTTCCAGCTCGCGGAAAGCAGCGGGCATTCCGCGAGTTCGCGGGCGGTGTCCGCATCGGCTTCCGGGTGATGCATGATCTGGTTGCAGCGCTCGATCGACCATTCGGGGAAAGGACGTTCGATGAGGATCAACCGGTCTTCGGGATCCACATACCCGTGATGCAGGACGCGGAAATAAAATCCGGTGAAGCCGGTCTGTTCGACCTGCAGCGCGAGGTCCTTCACCTGCCAGCGCCGTGCGAGTTTCCAGCAGGGCTGTCGTGGCTGCGAAACCTGGACCTGCGCTTCACCGAGGGAGAATCGGTCGCCGATGTGAAGTCCGGTTTCAGGCAGGCCTTCGATGGTGAGGTTTTCACCGAACGCGCCGTGCGGAAGATCGGGTTTGGAAAGATGGTTGCGCCAATACGGATAGTGCTCGGCGGAGTACGCGCAGACCGCTTTTTCGGATCCTCCGTGAAACCGGCGGTCCGCTTGTTCGTCGCCACGGAATCCTTCGTAGCCGAGCCAGACGGGTTCCTTGACCGGCATTTTGTAGAAGCCGGTTTCCCATGGCTTGTCCCACCATTCCCCGCTGCCGCCGGGTTCGATCCTGCGCGAGCGGCCGACATGAAGGGAGACGACTTTGGCGGAAGGCGTGTTCATGGATTGGGATTTCCGGAAAACTACGGCCCCAGAAAAGGATCGTCGGGGAGCCGTGTCGAGCGGGAAGCTTTCGGGGCCTCCGGCCGGAATTTTTTCTCGCGGGCGGCCATGGGGAACCTACGCTGACGCGCATGATCAAGCCCATGGTTCCTTTTCTGGTGGCGGCGTTCGGGATGTGCCTGAATGCGGCGGCCGCCCCGCACAAGCTTCTGTTCTTCACGAAATCGAGCGGTTACGAGCACGATGTGATTTCCTGGAAAAAAGGTCAGCCGAGCTTCGCGGAAAAGATCCTCGTCGAACTGGGTGGGAAGCATCAGTGGGAGTTCGAGTTTTCAAAGGACGGTTCCAAATTCTCCCCCGAGTATCTCGCGGGATTCGATGCGGTGATTTTCTACACGACGGGTGATCTGACGACGCCGGGAACCGACAAGCAGCCGCCGATGTCGAAGGAAGGCAAGCAGGCGCTGTTCGATTACGTGAAGAGCGGCAAGGGGTTCATCGGCCTGCACTCGGCGTGCGATACGTTCCACACCGAGAACGAATCGAAGAAAGGCCCGGACCGTTATGTGAACCACGGCAAGGACGCCGATCCTTACGTCTGCTTCATCGGCGGTGAGTTCATCATCCACGGCGCGCAGCAGAAGGCGGTGAACAAGGTGATCAATCCGAAGTTCCCCGGTTTTGAAGAGGCGGGGGACAGCTTCGCTTTCAACGAGGAGTGGTATTCGCTGAAGGACTTCAATCCCGACATCCATGCGCTGACGGTCATCGATGCGCCTTCGATGAAAGGTCCGATGTATCAACGTCCGCCCTATCCGACGGGCTGGGCGCGGCGCGAAGGCAAAGGCCGTGTCTACTACACCGCGATGGGGCATCGTGATGACATCTGGACCAACCCGACTTTCCAGAACATCCTGGTCGGTGCGGTCCGCTGGACGACCGGTGAGGTGGCCGCCGAGACGCCTCCGAATCTCAAGGAAGCCGCTCCGGGCGCGATGACGAATCCCGACTACATCCCGCCGGCTCCGCCGAAACCAAAACCGGAGAAGAAGCCGGAAGCGGAAAAGAAAGCGGAACCGGCCGTGAAACCCTGATCCGAGCGACCGATGAAAGTTGAGAAAGTGAAATACGTTCTGTGGGCCGAAGACTGGCAGCGCTGCATCGCGTTCTACCGGGATCTTTTCGGCGGGGAGGTTTCCTTTGAATCCGAAACGTGGAGTGAGGTCGTCGTGGCCGGGGCCACCCTCGGCATTCATGGCGGAGGTGAAGGCAAGCGGACATGGACGGGTTTGTCCTTCCAACTGGATGATCTCCGTGAGGGAATCAAAAGGCTGCCCCTTTTCGGAGGCAGCCTTGTTTCAGAACCGGTCGATACTCCCGAGGAGCCGATCCATCTTGCGATGTGCGTCGATCCTGAAGGCAATGAGTTCATGATGACGCAACGGCGCCACTGATCAGTCTTTCTTCTTTCGTTCGCCGTCCTGGCGGTCTTCACGCTTCGGAGTGGCCTGCGGGCGCTCCGTTTTGCGTTGGGGTTGAGGCTCGGCTTTCCGTTGCTGCTCCGGCTCGGCTTTGCGTTGCGGTTGGGGCGTCAC
>DATLIO010000129.1:0-6884 GCA_035539355.1 Luteolibacter sp. | reverse complement strand
CCTATAGCCTCAGACACCGCCACAGACCCTGGGTCTCCAACCAGAGACTGATCGCCGTCAGTTTCCTCGGAGACGCGGTCGTCGTGTGCCTCGCACTGATCGTCGCCTACGTCATCCGTTTCGAAACGGGGATCCGCGAGTTCGGTGTGATGGCGGATAACATCGATGCCGGCAGCTATGCCGGTCACGTGATCATCGGAAGCCTGCTGCTCATGTTCCTGTTGGCGAACTTCCGCCTGCACGATCCGCGCAACTTCCTCGCCCTGCGCAAGAGCGGCGTGATCATCGTGAAATCCTGCATGATCTGGTGCGCCGCGTTCCTTGCGATCGCCCTCGTGCTGAAGATCGACCCGGCCATCAGCCGGATCTACTGTGTCATCGGTGCGGTGACGTCCATGGCCATGCTGCTTTTCTGGCGCTGGTTCCTCCACGGCATCGTCCGGGGCCGGGGCTTCATCGAAAAGCTCCAGCAGAAGGCGATTTTCGTCGGCTGGAACGAAGAGTGCGAACGCGCCGTGAAACGCTCGCAGGCGGGGCGCATCCAGCCGATCTCGATCTGCGGCATGATCACCGCTCCCGGGGCCAATGCCTCGCAGGTGCCGGATGACGTCGCCAAGCTCGGGAAATACGAGAACTTCCGTAGCATCCTCCGCTCCACCGGAGCCGATCTCGTGATGGTGGTCGACGGTGTTCTGGAGCGCAACGAAATGCTCAAGCTCGCCGAGACTTGCGGCAAGGAGTTCGTCGATTTCAAGATCGTGCCTAACTGCTTCCAGATCCTTGTTTCCGGACTCCATCTGGAGAACTTCCACGGGATGCCGGTTCTGGGTGTCGGGAAACTGCCGCTCCACCATGCGTTCAACAATGCCTTCAAGCGCATCGTCGACATCGTCGGCGGCATCTTCGGGCTGATTGTTTTCGCCCCGGTGATGGCGTTCTTCATGGCGTGGGTCTATTTCGAATCCCCGGGCCCGGTCATCTACCGCCAGCGCCGGATCGGTCTCAACGGGAAGCCGTTCGACATCCTCAAGATCCGCAGCATGAAACTCAACGCGGAAGCCCCCGGCAAAGTGGGCTGGACGGTGAAGGATGATCCGCGCCGCCTGCGCATCGGATCCAGGATGCGATCCTGGAACGTGGACGAGCTGCCGCAGTTCTGGAACGTGATCATGGGGGACATGAGCCTCGTGGGTCCCCGTCCGGAGCGCCCCGAGCTGATCGAGGATTTCAAGGAGGACATCCCGCACTACAACGTCCGCCACAACATCAAGCCGGGCCTCACGGGTTGGGCGCAGGTCAACGGCCTCCGTGGAGACACCTGCCTGCGCGAACGCGTGAAATTCGATCTCGATTACATCGAGAACTGGAACTTCCTGCTCGACTTCCAGATCATGGTCATGACCCTCCTCAGCCGTCGCGGTGCATGCTGAGCACCGCGGTCATCGAGGAAATGCCTGAGTCCGCGAAACGAGCCAACTCCGTCCGCCGTGATCGTTCGATCCGGCTGGCGGTGGTGACGTCACTCGTTTCGAAAGTGGGGTCGGTCCTTCTGCAGCTGCTGTCGATCCCTCTTGCCGTGAGGGTTCTCGGACGCGAGGAGTTCGGCCTCTATACGTTGGTCAGCCTCACGCTGGGGACGGTGTCGCTGCTGGAGATCGGTGTGGGGCCCGCGCTCACCCACGGCTTGTCGAAAGCGAGGGCGACCCATGACGACGATGCGGTCAGGCGGCTTTCATCGACATCGTTCTTCGTGATGCTGGTGATGGCGTTCGCCGTCGCTTCGTTGATGGCATTGATCATTTCGACGATTCCTTATCCGACGCTGTTCGGTGAGAAATTCGCGGGCAAGGAACACGTCCTCCGCCCTGCATTGTGGACGGGGCTCGGGCTGTTCGTTTCGGTGTTCGTGCTGAACCTCACCGAACGCATCCGCGAAGGATATCTGGAGGTGGCGACGACGAATCTCTGGGGTGCCGCCGGAAATCTGATGGGGGCTGTCTTCGTGGGTGCGGGGATCTGGTTTTTCCATGACGTCTGGTTCCTCATCCTCGCCATCCAGGGTGCGATGGTGCTTTCGAAGATCGGCAACACGGTCGCATGCTGGAGAAAACATCCGCTCACCGCGCCGTCGCTGAAATCCTTCGATGGATCGCTCGTGAAAGGCCTGCTCACCGACGGCCTTTCGTTCACCGCCTGCTTCGCGTTGTCAGGACTGGTGGAGATGAATTTCTGCGGCTGGATGATCGGCCGCTTCGGCGGTGGTCCGTCGGAAGTCGCGTTGTTCGGTGTTTTCATGACACTCACGGTGATGCAGCTCGGTTTCGTGGTCATGCTGAGCACTCCGACATGGCCTGCGGTGGCTGAAGCGCTCGCCCGTGGCGACATGGCGTGGGCCCGGGGAGCGGCGCGCCGGCTCTATTTTTTCGGAACAGGCTTCGCCGCCCTCGCATCCCTCGGTCTGGTCATCGTCGGCCCGTGGGCGATGGGCATGTGGCTCGGCAAATCTTTCGAAGGGACGGATCGGGGGATACTCGCTTGTTACGCGCTCTATTTCCTCGCGCATGTCTGGCGCCATCTGAACCACGCGATGATGATCGGGACCGGTCAGGTGAAGCGCCTCGCCGTGATCCAGATTTTCGAGACCGCCCTCATGATTCCGGTGGTTTTCATCGCCCTGAGGTTCGGGGGGCTCGGAGCCATGCTGCTCGCGATGACCACGGCCATCGCGGTGACCACCGGATGGATTCTTCCCCGTCGCGTCCATCGCGTTCTTGCGGAGGGCTCCTGAACTCTGCCAGGGTTCCGAATGTGAAACGCTTTCTCCTTCCTGCCATCGTCGCCTCGGGGCTTGCCGCGTGTTCGGGCTCGAACGGCCTGCCTCCGCTTTCGTCGGCCAAGCCGGACGCGGTCCAGCAGGGAACGCTGGCGAGCAAGGAACTCGTGGAACATGCGACGGCGAGTCTCTACAGGATCAATGGTGGCAGGAAGCCGATCGAGATGTTCGTCATCCAGCAGCCTGTCGGTAAACCGGGCAAACTGGCCTGGCGGGAATCGTGGATCTACGATCCGGCGGGGAGCAAACGGAAGTTCATCCTGACCTTCGAGGAGGACGGCGCCGGTTCCGCGGAATACGAGATCGGGACGATGTGACGGGAGTTTGCCCGGGGCACACGTTGTGGCTTGGAATGCGGCGTCGGGTGGCTCAAAGTCACCGGCATGCGTGAGAAGGCGATTTCGCTGTTGAAGGAATTGACGGAGGCTCATTCGGTGCCCGGCCACGAAGATGAGGTGAGGGCGATCTTCGTCGATGAGCTGGAGGAGTCCGGGGAATTGTCGACCGATGGGATGGGTTCGGTTTTCTGCGAAACAGGCGGAGCGGGGCCCAGGGTGATGATCGCGGGGCACATGGACGAAGTGGGTTTCATGGTGCAGAACATCACGGCGGACGGGTTCATCCAGTTTGTGACGCTCGGCGGTTGGTGGGAGCATGTGGTCCTCGGCCAGCGGGTTGAGATCCGCAACCGGGAAGGGGAGAAGGTGCTGGGTGTCGTCGGATCGAAGCCGCCGCATTTCCTGCCGGAGGCTTCGCGGAAGCAGGTGATGGGGATCGACCAGATGTTCATCGACATCGGCGCGGCGTCGCGGCGTGAGGTGATCGAGGGATTCGGAATTTCACTCGGCGATCCGATCGCGCCGGTTTCGGCATTCACGCCGATGGGGCGGGGGGATCTTTTCATGGCGAAGGCCTTCGACAATCGTGTCGGCATGGCCGGTGCGATCCAATCCGGGCAGGTGCTTTCACAGATCGGGCATCCGAACCGGCTGATCCTTTGCGGCACCGTGCAGGAGGAAGTCGGGCTCCGTGGTGCGAAAACCGCGGCGAATTTCGCGAAGCCGGACGTGGTCATCGTTCTGGAAGGTCCGCCTGCGGATGACACTCCGGGTTTCTTCAAATCCGAAGGTCAGGGAGTGCTCGGCGGTGGGGTTCAGATCCGTTTGTTCGACCCGACGGCGATCACGAATCCGCGTCTGGCGCGTCTGGCGGTCGAAACCGCGCAGAAGGAAAACATTCCCCATCAGGTCACGGTGCGCAGGAGCGGAGGAACCGACGCGGGGTCATTCCATCAGGCGAACGAAGGGATTCCGTGCATCGTCCTCGGAGTGCCGGCGCGCTACATCCACTCGCACAACGCGATCATCGACGTAAACGATTATCTCGCGATGCTCGCACTGGCGGTTGCGTTGGCAAAACGGCTCGATGAGGAGACCGTTGAGGGACTGACGCGGTTCCTTTGAGAAAATGTAGCGGCGGTCGATGACCGTCGCTGTATTCAGGCGAGTGCGGTGGCGATCTGCGTCCACTCGTCGGCCAGCGACAGATTTTTGGCCGGGACCGGCTTTCCGGCGCGGGAATACCAATAGGAAGCGTTGCCGAGATCGCCTTCCTCCCGGTGGAGCCACGCGTGGATCCATGAACCGGCGGAACCGGGGATTTCCTGGCAGAGATCGTGCGCTTCGTCCCAACGACCGGCTTTCGCGAACCAGAGGGCTTTCAATGAGGACGAAAGGCCTGCGGGTGGCTGGGAGTCGGTGGTGGCGGAGCGGGCGAGATCGGCGGCGGTCATCACGAAAGTGGGGTCAGATTTTCTCTGGCGGTGCGGGGAAGTTTGGTCTTGGGTGGTTGAATATGAAAAGCAAAACGCTGCAGGCCGGGCTTCTGGCAGGGATGATTTCGATGGTGGCGAGCGTACCGGCTTCCGCCGAGCTTCCGAGCCTTGATAACAGCAAGGTCTGGGCCGTTTTCTACTACTCCGGAGTGCAGACCAAAGGCGCCGATTTCGGATTGGATACCGCGGGAAAGATCGACCTCATCCCGATTGGCAAGAACCGGGAGCGCATGACGTCCCAGAGCTTCGTTCCCGTCCTTTATCAGATCGAGGACACGAAAGCGGACGGCAAGAAGGTGCTGATCAAACTCGATCCGGATTCCATGACCAGTACGACCCCGGCGAGCGACAAGCCCGTTCCGATCCTGATCAAGGGGAAGACGGCGGAAGGTGACGCCACCTATGAACTGAATTTCGAACCGGCCCGCGGCAACGTGCTGGTCGGTGGCAGGATCGTCGAAAAAGGATCCCTGGTGAATCCGCGCTTCATCATCACCGCCACGCTTCCCAAGGAAATCAACAAGAAGGGCGATACCACGGACGACAAGGCTTACGAAAAGAAGGTCGCCGAGGACAAACTCGAGGTGAAGCTCCTGGACGGAAAGAAACAGAAGGTCGAGGGCCTTGAAACGGCGGATCTGGCGTCACCGGAATTCGCGGGTACCGGATTGTCGCAGGTGGAATTCTTCATCGATTCGATCGGCGGACGTGAATTTTCGTTCCTGGCCTCGCCGAATTCCAAGCTCACCGCCGTGAACAAAGGGGGCGGCGCTCCTTTCTGGGAGGGGCTTGTTCTCACTTGGGAAGCCGATACCGCCAAAGATCCGCAGGGCAAAGCCCGCTTGGCGATCGGCGTGAAGTGATCCACAGGACATCAATCCATCTTCTTTGAATTCGGGGCATCCAAGTACACTGGATGCCCCGTTTCCTTTCCTGAGTACACATCGGCCGATTTTCTTAAAAAATGAAGCCGTTTTGAGATGGAAAAGTCGGAAAAATTATCAAATCAGCTCGCTTATTTTTAAAATTTCAGCCGTTTTAAATCTGAAACTCACTGTGTTTCAATGCTTTAAAATTTCCTGAAATCCGTTTAATTTCGAATTGACCCTAAAGTGTATTTCAGTGTACTCTCGTGACACTGAAGCAACGCCATATCAATTCGTGAGCCAAACCGCACAGATCTTCCGGGGGGAATACTCCTACAAGATGGACCCGAAAAACCGGGTTTCCATCCACCCGGATTTTCGGCCGGCTCCGGGCGAAAAGGTGTTCCTGATGCGCGCCAAAAGCGAAGACATGCCGGTTCTCAAGGTGCTCAATGGCGCCGAATACGACCGCCGCGTCGCGATCGTCGAAAAGAGCGACAAGACCGAGAAGGAGAAGAACAAGCTCCGCGGTGACCTTGCCCGCCGCTGCCACGAAGCCTCGATCAACGAGCAGGGCAAACTTCTCATTTCGAAAGGCCTCGTCGAAGAGGTTGGGATCGAGACGGAAGGCACGGCCTGGCTCATCGGCCGTCACAGCTATTTCGAGATCATGAGCGGAGCGAACTACGACACCCTCCGCAAGAACGAGGAGGACGACGAAGACGACCTCGGCATCTACGACTGATTTTTTCACCACACCCACACCCACGGCAGCAATGCTGTTTACCCCACCAACTCCGGCGTTCGACGCGGTCCACCATGTGACCGAGGTCACTGGCGCGCGGGCACCGGAGTTGGGAGCATTTTCAACCGGAAGCGGCCGGGTCCTCGGGACAGGATTCTCCGCTCTCCTTCAAACGGATGTCCGCACCGCTTCTGGCTGGTTGTCGGCGCGGCGTCCGGTGTTTTTCCAGGCTGGGCGTCGGAAACCTCTCGGGACAGGGGTTCCAACGCTTTTCAAAATGATGGTTCGCACCGCTTCTGGCTGGTTGTCGGTGCGGCCATCCTTGAATTTTTCAACGGGGCAATCCGCGACGCTCGGGACAGCGGAACGGTTTGCCGATCAATCGGATGTGCGCGCTGCTGCTGGCTGGTTGTCAGCGCGCCGTCCGGGACTTTTTCTGGCTGGGCGTAGGAAATCTCTCGGGACAGAGTTTCCAACGCTATTCAAAACGATGGTTCGCACCGCTTCTGGCTGGTTGTCGGTGCGGCCATCCTTGGATCTTTCCTCGGAGCAGACCTCCGAAATCCCGCTCGCGGACGGCGCTTTCATGAGCGCTCCGGAAATGGG
>DATLIO010000128.1:0-2474 GCA_035539355.1 Luteolibacter sp. | reverse complement strand
TCGGTGAACACCGGTGGTGGCAGGGGAACTACTGGAGGTGTAGGAGTTGGCTTGAGCGAGGGCGGACGGGTTTCGTTCTCCTTCAGCCAGTGGAACGGAGCGACGCTGGTGTCGAGAACGACGGTCGTGCTTTTATCGACGACGGCACGCAGGCTCTGGAGTTCGCGGAGGAAGCGATAGAACTCGGGGGCTTCGCCGTGGGCGCGGGCGTAGATCGCGGCGGCTTCCGCTTCGCCTTTGCCCCGGATTTCCTCGGCCTGGCGTTTGGCATCGGCGATGAGGCGGGTGGCGTCCTTGTCGGTTTCCGCTTTCATCTCCGCGGCTTTCGCGCGGCCTTCGGCGCGGTATTGGGTGGCTTCGCGTTTGCGTTCGGCGCGCATGCGGCGGAAGACGGATTCGGTGTTCGCTTCGGGGAGTTGGATCTGCGTGATGCCGGTGGCGATCAGCTCGATGCCGAGATGATCACGCGCATCCTTGGCGGCGAGGGCGAGGATTTCATCTTCCATTTCAGGAAGCATCGATGCGCGGCCCTCGGCGGCGACGAGATCGCCGAAAGGATGTCGGCCGAGAACGGAGTTCCTCGCCGAAGTGACGAGTGCGTCGAGCTTCGAGTTCGCGTTGGAACTGTCGTTCACGGAGACGTGGTAAAGAAGCGGGTCGGCGACCTTCCAGCTGAAGAAGACCGGGACGATGACGTTGCGTTGGTCCTTGGTGAGCGTTTCGCTGAGGCGGATGTCGGCGTGCTGGAGACGGCGGTCGATGCGCACGACACGGTCGAGAGGTGGCGGAAGCCGGAGATAGAAACCGGCTTCCGAGATGACACGGACGGGTTTTCCGAAACGGAGGACAAGCGCGCTTTCAGTTTCGCTGAGGATGAACGCACAAGAAGATGCGATGACGGCGAAGCCGACCGCGAGGATCAGCGTGAGACGGAAAAAGGTGACGCGTTTCTGATGAGGCTCTTCGCTCATGGGTTGGGAACGTTCGGTTTGAGAAGATTGTCGGGATCGGCCGGAGTGGCCTGGACGGCGGGGATTTCGCCGCGGTCGGTGCGGAGGAAGCCTTCGATGTCGAGATCGTAGGCATCGCGGGATTTCGAAGGGCGTGGAACCAGCCCGTCGGACGGAGCAGGCGGACTGTTGTCGATGAGATCGGGATTGAGCACTTTGCGGAGATCGATCTGCGTGCTCGCGACGGACCGGATGCGATCGTCGAAGATGGCCTTCTTCGCGCCGGAAAGCGTGTCGTCGAAGAAACGGAAACCTTCGCGGAGTTCGAACAGCGAAGGGGAGAGATCCCATGCCTTGCGGCGGAGATCGAAGCGGATGGATTCGCCGTTCACTTTGGCGAGGCGGTTCGCGGCGTCGGATTTGGCGGTGACGACGACGGCATAGGCATCGCTTTGCGAACGGGCGGTGAAATCACGGTGATAGCTTTCCCCTTCGTGGAGCATCGCTTCCTTTTCCTCCATCGCGGCGAAGACTTCCTGGAACGATGGCGCGACCTCGACGGCGGGATGGACGTCGCGCAGGCAGACCTGTTCGATGCGGATGCCGGTTTGATCGTGATCGAGCGCGGCCTGGAGTTGGTCGTGGAACGAGAGACGGATGTTTTCCCGATCGGACGTCATCACGGCCGCGGCGGAGCGTTGCAGGGTGAGATCGAGAAGAATGCGGCTGCCGGCATCGCGGACCAGACGATCTGGATCGGCGGCGCCACGGAGATACGATGCGGGATCGGCGATGCGGTAGTGGATGGGCACGGAGATGGAGAGGAAATCGTCGCCCCCGCCGACGAGCGAAAGCTGTTCGCCATCGTAGTGCGCGCGTTCCCAGAGGATCGGCTTTCCGGGATCGGCGCGGAAGCCGAGGACCGTTTCATGGATGCGCCCGGTATCGACGGTGCGGATGCCGCCGAGCGGCCACGGCAGCGAAAGATGGAAACCGGAGGCGAGCGGTTGGTTTTCCCAGACACCCGCCGAGTGACGGACTCCTGAGAAGCCGGTTTTGATTTCGTGGAACGCGGTGGAGGACCAGCAGATCGCGATGGCGCAGAGAACGATCAGCGGTGCGCCGCTCCGCAGGGCGGGCCACATCCACATTTCGGGGAGTTTGAGGGAAAACGAGTCTTCGTTCGATGCGGCGGACGAACGGAAATGATGGCGGTCTTTGCCGAACCAGCCGAAGAAGAAATAGGCGCCGGGGGCGGCGAGTTCACCGCGATGGGTTCGCGGGGTGTAGAGATGGGAAACGAGCTTGAGGAAAGTGTCGGCGACGAGAATGACGCCCAGTCCTGTGAAGAACCATGCGATGGCCGGAGCGAATGCCAGCGGCGAGTAAGGTGCGGCCAGTAGCACGCCGCCGGAAACGAAATGGAGGATGACAGCGAAGCGGCCGAGCGCGGCATGAACGGGAGAGGGTTTGTTTCCTCCGAGTGAGGAAAGGATGCCGAAGAAGGCGCAGAGGATGCCGGCG
>DATLIO010000127.1:0-2918 GCA_035539355.1 Luteolibacter sp. | reverse complement strand
GGTGGATTTCTTCGAGGAACGGGTGCCGGGCGATATTTGCACCGCGGCGGCTTTCCATCGATGGCGCGAGAACAACGAGGATCGCCTGATGATGTCCGTGGAGGACGTCGTGGCGGAGGATCTGGAGTATCTCGGGATCGGTGGTTATCCGGATCAACTCGGCTACGAGCGGCACGACTATGCCTTGTATTATCATGTCGCGCCCGGAGAGCGGGATGATGGCGTGACCATCGGTGTGCACGTGGATCAGTTGCCTGCCTTTCCTGAATGGCTCCCGGCGTGGGGTGTGGACGGTGATCTGGAGGAACGGGCGGAGATCCTGTTGAGATCGTTGCCGAAAGATTTCCGCAGGGTCTGCCAGCCGATCGCATCGGTGGCGGAAGGGTTCGCCGAACTGTGGAGATATGCGCCGAAGGATCGGCCGGTTTACCAAGCGCTTTCGGAGTATGTGAAGGATCGGACGGGAGCCTTCGTGCCGGTCGGTGAATACGATGCGGAGCGGTTGCCGCTGCATCTCAGGACGAAGATCTGGATTTGCGATGATGAAGGTGAGGAACTCGCGATGGGCGAAGATGCCGCGGTGTTGAAACTGCAGCTTTCCGACCGCATGCGGTTGCGTTTCGAAGCGGCGGCGAATGCGGATGTGGAGCGGAAAGGGATCAGTTCGTGGGAAGGGGAAGCCTTGCCCGAGCGGGTCACGACACCAGGCGGTGATGCGTTTCCGGCGCTGGTCGATGAAGGGACGACTGTGGGTGTCCGTGCTTTCTCGTCAGTCCATGAAGCGGCCGAATCGCATCGTGCCGGTGGCGCGCGATTGCTCTGGCTGGCGCATCCGGATCAGGTGAATCATCTGAAGAAGAAATTTCCGCTCGGCATGATGGCGAAGGTCGAGATGCCGAGACTGGGCAATGGCGGCACCAAGCTGGAGGACCTGATCCTGCTCGCGGCCGAAGGCGCTGCGGGTGGTGCTTTCCCGAGATCGCCGGATGATTTCCGCGTGATGAAAGAGAAGGCGCGCGGCAACTGGTTCGACGCCGCGATGAAGATCGGCAAGGCGATGGATGAAACGCTGGATCTGTTGCCGGAGATCCGGACGTGGGTCGCGAAGAACAAGGGTGACCGGAACTACGGTGAGATCGCGGCGGATCTGGAAGAAGAGCTGACGTGGTTGCTTCGCGGGCGTTTCGCGTGGAGAACTGGCTTTGCAGGACTGCGTGACTATCCGCGACGCCTGAAAGCGATCAAAGCGCGGTTGGGCCGGATTTCATCACTGCCGATCGTGAAGGATCTGGAGAAGATGGATCGGGTCCGCAAGTTGTGGACGCCGTGGTATGCCGCATGGATGGCCGCGCCGGAGGATCCGAAGCTCTGGGCGCACGGATGGCTGTTGGAGGAATTCCGGATTTCGGTCTTCGCTCCCGAGATTCCGGTGACGATGAAGGTTTCCGAAAAACGGATCGAGGAAAGCTGGCGCTCGATCATGTAGCGGCGATCTATGACCGTCGCTGGATATTGAGAGAAAAGTGCGACGGTCACAGACCGCCGCTACAGGGTCACTGAGATTTTCGGTGATCTACGCCAACACCCGGAAAAGCACATTGGCTCCAATCAACCCCAAAAGACTTCCCAGGACTCCGATCACCGCTGGAAGAACGATACAGCTTCCCCTGAATGATGGGCGGTATCGGAGCCGCCTGAGCAGGACGCCTATCACCACGCTGCTTGAAATGGTGAGCAAGGCCAGTAGAGCGAGCGAAATCAAATCAGGCGTCGGACTGAGAACGAACGCCATGATGGCGCTGGTTCCGATGACCACGGGATAAAACACGAGGCTATCCTGTCCTTGGACGTTGTCGTTCATCGCGATCGAAAGGAATCCCGATTTTCCACGCCAGAGCAATCTTATTTCCTGTCCGTCCGCTCAACGGCTGCGATGACCTTCTCCGCGATCTCATGGAACGCCGCCGATACCTTGCTTTCCGCAGGGGAAACAAGCGCGACCGGTTTGCCGTTGTCACCGCCTTCGCGGGTGGCGATGTCGATCGGGATCTGGCCGAGCACGGGGACGTTGAGCGTCGATGCCTCGCGGATGCCGCCTTCCTTGCCGAAGAGATAGTATTTCTTCCCGTCGTCGGCTTCGAACCATGACATGTTTTCGACGAGTCCGAGAATGGGCACGTTCACTTTCGCGAACATGGTCACGGCCTTGCGGGCGTCGATGAGCGCGACTTCCTGCGGCGTGGTGACGATGACGGTGCCATCGACGCTGACCGTCTGAACGATGGTGAGCTGGATGTCACCGGTGCCGGGAGGCAGGTCGAGAACCAGGTAATCGAGATCGCCCCAGGCGACCTGACGGAGGAATTGCTGCGTGTAGCGCGTGGCCATCGGTCCACGGACGATGACGGGCGAGCGGTCCTCGAGCAGGAAACCCATCGACATGAGTTTCAGGCCGTGCGCTTCGATCGGGATGATCTCGTCGTTTTCATTGGCCATCGGGCGCTCGGCTTTGCCGAACATCTGCGCGACCGAAGGGCCGTAGAGATCGCAGTCGCAGAGACCGACCTTCGCGCCGGTGGCGGCGAGGGCGATCGCGAGGTTCGCGGCGACGGTGGATTTGCCGACGCCACCTTTGCCGGAGGCCACGGCGATCACACGTTTCACTCCCGGAATGGAAGACTTGCCGACGCCGGCACCACCAGCACCTGCAGAGGCCGGGGCTTCCTTGACCTCGATGTCGATCTTCACGCTGCCGATGTCCGGCAGGGGATCGAGCGCGGCATGCGCGTCACGGAAAACCTGCTCCGGCACCTTCGGATCGCGGGTGGCGATCTCGATTTTCACGGTGACCAGACCGGGCTCGCACTTGATGTCTTTGACGAGGCCGAAGGAAACGATGTCGCGGGAGAAGCCCGGGT
>DATLIO010000126.1:0-4214 GCA_035539355.1 Luteolibacter sp. | reverse complement strand
TTCTCGTAGTCCTTGCGGCCGGTGATGAAGAACACGGCGACGTGGTGGGCGAGTGCGGTGCGATAGACATCGCGAAGCGGTTCGATCGCGGGAGCCCGGCGTTCGGCGACCCATCTGCCCCAGATGTCGGGATCGTATCCCCAATCCTCTCTGCGGATGTGAGGAAGATTCGAGAGCACGGTTTCATCAATGTCGAAGACGATGGCGAGTCTGCCTCCGGACGCGGCGCGTTTCCTGATCCATGCGTTGGCGGCTTCCGCGGAAATCTTGAGATCTTTCCCGTAGGTCCCGTTGTCGACGTAGGCGCCGACTTCCTTTTTGAGGTGCGAGAGATTCTGTGGTTCGTGCGTGGAAACCGAACACGCGGCAAGGCATGCGGATCCGAGCAGAACGATGAACCGTTGGAGAGAAGTGGCCATGGAACGGAGGTTCCCGGCCTAGCAGTTGGCGTGCCCGGCGGAATCAGCCGGCGAGTTCGGGATCGAGGATGATGATGCCCGTCGCCGATTTCCGGAGGTCATCACGGAACGATTGGAGGGCGTCCCGTTGTTTGACGGCTTCGATCGCGGCGATGATTTCCGGCTTCGCGTCTTCGAAGGATCGCGGCTCGGCCGACTTGCGGTTGGTGACTTCAAGCAGGTGCCAGCCCAGCCGCGTGCGGACGATCGCGGGCTGGTTGGAGGCCTGGGTGAAAACGGGTCCGGCGAAATCAGGTGAAAGCCTCGCGCGGGTCAGCCAGCCGAGATTGCCGCCGGCTTCCTTCGACGACGTGTCTTCGCTGATTTCTTTCGCGAGGGTTGCGAAGTCCTTTTGCTTCGCGGTGAGTTGGGCGAGGGCTTCGTCGAGTTTCTTGCGGCCGTCTTCCGCAGGCGTGTTGAGCGTGCTGATGAAGATATGGCGGGCTTCGACGCGCTCGGGGAATCCGAGTTCCTTGGCGTGTTCGTCATACCACTTTCTGGCGTCTTCTTCGGAGACGGAGACGGGTGTCCGGGAAAGAATGAATTTCTCCCCGGTGATGCGCGCCGCGATGCGGTCGCGGAGATCCTTTTCGGAAGGAATGCCCTGTGCCTTCGCCGCGGCGTCGAGATCGGTTTTCGAAGGGAAGGAGGACAGGAGGCCTTTGAAGCGTTCTTCGATCTCAGCGGATGAAACCTCGGGTTTCGTTTCGGAGGATTCGATGCGGGAACGCAGGAGTTCCTGTTCGATCAGGTCGTCGAGAGCGGCCTTGCGGGCGGCTTTCTGTTCGTCCGGGGAAAGCGAGGCGAAGGATTTTCCTTCGAGCCAGAGGCGCTCGAAGACCGCGCGTTCGAGCTGGCTGGCGGAAATCCGCTGTTTGCCGACGCGGGCGACGACGCCTTCGCCGCGGGCCTTGGCGATGGCTGCCGGCGTGTCCGGGCTGAACACCTGGATCGCGCGGTTGAGCGGTCCGTTGAACAGGAAGAAATCTCCGGCGAGGTAAAGCGGGAGGGCGGCGCAGAGGATGAGACGGGCGTTCTGGGACATTTCCGGGTGAGGGGAAATGAACGTGGGAAACCCGGGGGATGTTTCAGGCGGATGCCGCTGATTTCTAACGGATCTCGACCGTGCTGCCCGGGCGGATGATTTCCGGGAGGCGGATGGCGTCCCAGTTGGCGAGACGGATGCAGCCGGCGCTGCGGGCGCGGCCGATGGTTTCCGGATCCGAGGTGCCGTGCATGCCGATGCCGGAGCGGCTGGTGCCGCACCAGATGACGCCGACCGGGCTGTTCGGGCCGGCGGGGATCATGAGGGCGTTGCTGCTGCGCACGCCGGTCTTGAGAAGCGATTCGTCATAGCGCCACCAGGGCAGGACGACCATGTTCTTGAGTTCCCAGGTGCCGAATTTGATGAACTGCGGCTTGCCGGGAGTGATGGGGAAGGAGGCGACGAGGCCTTTGTTGCCGCGCTTCGGGACAGGAGCGGCGTTCGGGTTGTCGGGATCGGCGACGATGAGGGCGACCGGCGTGGCTTCGAAGATGCGGACTTGGTTGATTTTCGTATCGACGACGACGTGGCGGGCGCTGAGGGCGGGTTCCGCCTCGAATTTCATTTCGGTGAGGGCTTCGACGTGGAACGGGGTGATGTTCGGGACGATGATGCTGTCGCGGGCTTTCAGGCCGTTGATCTTGGTCGCACCGTTGAGCTCGATGAGATACGGGACGTCGCAGTGGTAGCGCTCCGACATGAATTCGGCGATGCTGCGGTAGGACATCTTCTTTTTCTTCGCCTGACCGCTGCGGCTGGTGGGGAGCGAAGGATCGACCCAGTCTTTCACGGCATCCGGCACCACGGCGGTGGCGAGCGGATTCGGGACGGCCTTGCGGGCGGTATCCATCACGGCGTGCCAGTCATCGGACGGATGGCCGTTGACTTCGTTCCATGCGAAAACGGCGAGCTCGGTGAAACGGCCGGGTTTTCCGTCGACCACGCCGGGGCCGAACTTCGCCTGATCGAGGAAAATCTGCAGCCGGATCGCGTCGTCACCGGTCGGTTTTCCGTCGGCGGAAGGAAGGGGTCCTTCAAGCGGAGCGGTGGCGGGTGCGGCTTTTGAAGGCGCGTTCGGATCGCCCTCGGCGGGGAGGGCTTTCAGGATCGGAGTGGTTTCCGGGGCCGGAGCGGGAGCTTGTGCGAAGGCGTTCGTGATGAGCGCCAAGAGGAACAGGAGGCGGAGTCTCGACATGGGGAGTGCGGATTAAACGGGGGCGGCGGCGAAGGATTCAAGTCGGCCGGAAATGGCGGGAGGCACGACGGCGCTGACGAGGATGTCATCGCCGTCGTAGTCGGTGGAAAGGACCTTGGCATCGCGGTGCAGCATGCTGACCAGATCGGCGCGGTGCTGCGGGATGCGGTAGCTTTTCCGGCGGACGCGGTCCGCGAGGATGTGGGTGCAGGCTTTGAGGATGTCATCGATGCCCTGGCCGGTTTTGGCGGAGGCATGGACCGCGTCGGGGAAATTCGCCTTCAGTTCGGCGAGCGCGGCGGGATCGGTGACGGCGTCGATCTTGTTGAGGACCGTGATGACCTGCTTCTCCTCGGCGCCGAGTTCCTTGAGCACTTCGAGGGTCGTGTCGTGGAAGCGTTGGATCTCAGGCGCGCTGGCATCGAGCACGTGGATCAGGAAATCCGCGAGGACGGCTTCCTCGAGGGTCGCCTTGAAGGCCTCGACGAGACGGTGGGGTAGATTACGGACGAAACCGACGGTATCGGTGACGAGAAGCGGCTGGCCGTCGGGCAGCTCAATGCGGCGGGTCGTGGTGTCCAGCGTCGCGAAAAGCATGTCTTTCACGAAGGCGTCCGCGCCGCTCAGTTTGTTGAGCATCGTGGATTTGCCGGCGTTCGTGTAGCCGACGATGGCGCCGTGCGGGGTCTCCGTTTTCTCGCGCTCCTTGCGCTGGGTTTTCCGCTGTTTGCGGACGGCTTCGAGTTCGCGTTTGGCGCGGTCGATGGTGAGGTGGGCGAGGCGTCGGTCGACCTCGATCTGCTTTTCACCCATGCCCCGGGAGGCTCCTCCGCCCGCGCCGCCGCCGGAGCCGGCGCCTTCACGGTCAAGGTGTCCCCACATCCGGGCGAGGCGCGGCAGGGCGTATTGCATGCGGGCGAGCTCGACCTGGAGCCGGGCTTCCTTGGTCTGGGCCCGCTTCGCGAAAATATCGAGAATGACCTCTTCGCGGTCGATCACGCACAGGTCGGCGAGCTTTTCCCACTCGCGCTGCTGGGAAGGATAAAGCGGGTTGTCGATGACGATGACATCGCATTCGTGGGCCTTGGCGAGGGCGACGATTTCATCGGCCTTGCCGGTGCCGCAGAGGAATTTTTTCTGCATTTCCCGGCTGCGGACGAGGACGGATTCGACCACCTCGATGCCGAGCGTGCGCACGAGTTCGCCGAGTTCCGCGAGAAGCGACTCGGATTCCTGGGCTTCGCGCGGGTCGAAATAAAGACGCACCAGCAAGGCGCGTTCGACCATATCGGGCTTCTGTCTGACCTCGAACATCCGCGGGACTGATAACACCGGCGGACCCGGGCGGCGATGCGAAATTTCGCAAAGCGATCTTGTCATCGGCGGTCGCCTTCGTGAAAAGGTGGTAAAAATGAGTAAACCAGTTATGTTTCTTGGAGGTGCCGCACTATCTCTTCTTTGCAGTTGTGCGCCTGAGCCTGACGGGGCTCCCGGGCTTTCCAGTGCAGAATCCGCT
>DATLIO010000125.1:0-3948 GCA_035539355.1 Luteolibacter sp. | reverse complement strand
TCGCGAACATCATCACGAAATTCAGACCGGATGAGGTCGCCGTCGAAGGCATCATCTACGTCCAGTCCCACCAGACCGCGATTTCCATGGGCGCCGCCCGCGCCGCCGCCCTCATCGCCGCCGCGGATCACGGGTTGAATGTCTTCGAATACTCGCCGAAGAAAGTGAAGATGGCGGTCGTCGGCAAAGGCACCGCCGACAAACAACAGGTCGCCTTCATGGTCCGCGCTCTCCTTGGTCTTGCCGAAACCCCGCCGTCCGATGCCGCGGACGCGCTCGCCATCGGCCTCGCCCATCTCCAGGCATCCGATCCCCTCAAAGCGAAACTCCTCGACCGCAGACAGATCTGACATGCTCGAAATCCGTCACCTCTCCGGTTTCATCCCGTACGAAGAAGGTCTCCGCCTTCAGCACGAAACCGTCGACCTGCGGCTCGCCGGAGAAATCCCGGACACCGTCCTGCTTCTCGAGCACGAACCCGTCTACACCATCGGCCGGCTCCGCGACCAATCCTCGCTCCGCGATTCAAGCCTGCTCCCCCATCCCGTCCACGAAACCAACCGCGGAGGACAAGCCACTTATCACGGCCCCGGCCAGATCACCGGTTACCCGATCCTCGATCTCACGCTCCGCGGCAAGGATCTCCACGAGCACCTCCGCAAACTCGAGGAAGCCCTCATCCGCGCCTGCCATCTGTTCGGAGTGACGGCCACCCGCCGCGACGGCCTCACCGGCGTCTGGGTGGAAAACCGCAAGCTCGCCTCCATCGGTGTCGGCGTCCGCAAATGGATCTCCATGCACGGCTTCGCCATCAACATCACCAACGAAAGCCTGCCTCCGTTCTTCGCCATCACCCCCTGCGGCCTCGACGGCGTCTCCATGACCAGCCTCGAAAAAGAAGCCGGCGGACCGATCACCGTCGCCGAAGCGTCCGAAGCGATCGCCGCCGAACTGCGGCTTCTGCTGAAGATTTGAAGGCCTGGGCGCGCCGCTTGATCACCTCTGCTTCGCCCAGGAATCCTTCAACGCGACCGTCCGGTTGAACACGGCCTTCACGCCGGGTTGGTGTTCCTTCGCATCGGCGATGAAATAGCCGACGCGCTCGAACTGGCAGCGGAAACCCGGGCTCACGTCGGCCAACGACGGTTCGACTTTGGCGGTCACCGTCTGCAGTGAATCCGGATTGATCACGCTCAGGAAACCACCGTCCGCCCCGTCCGGATCTTCGACGCTGAAAAGACGGTCGTAGATGCGCACCTCGGCATCGATACCGGTCGCGGCGTCGACCCAATGGATGGCCGCGCGGCATTCCACGCCTTCCGGCGCATCCGCACCCACTGTTCCGGGAACGATCTCCGCACGGATGAGACTGACATTTCCAGCGGCATCCTTTTCAAAGCCGGTGCACTTGATGATGTGGCCACCGCGCAGACGCACGTGACGGCCCGGTCCCAGACGGAAGAATTTCTTCGGCGGATCCTCCATGAAATCCTCACGCTCGATGTAGACTTCGTTCGAAATCGGCACGTCGCGCACACCGGCTTCGGCGTTCTGCGGATGATTCGGGATCTCCACCGTTGCCAGCGGCTCCGCCGACCAGTTTTCAAGAACCACCTTCACCGGATCGAGCACGGCCATGCGGCGTTGCGCGGATTGGTTGAGGAAATCACGCACATCGAATTCCAGCAGCGCCACATCGGTCGTGCCGTTGAATTTCGTGATGCCGACCCGCTTGCAGAAATGACGCACCGCTTCCGGTGGATATCCGCGGCGGCGGATCCCGGAGATCGTCGGCAGACGCGGATCGTCCCAACCCGACACATGACCTTCCTGCACCAGTTGCAGCAGCTTGCGCTTGCTCATCACCGTGTAGGTCAGGTTCAGGCGCGCGAATTCGATCCGGCGCGGCTTGGACGGCACCGGGCAGTTGTCGATGAACCAATCGTAAAGCGGGCGATGGTTCTCGAACTCCAGCGTGCAAAGCGAATGGGTGATGTGCTCCAGCGCATCCTCGAGCGGATGGGCGAAGTCATACATCGGATAGATGCACCAGGCATCGCCCGTGTTGTGATGGTGCGAATGCAGGATGCGGTAGAGAACCGGGTCCCGCATGTTCATGTTCGACGAGGACAGGTCGATTTTGGCGCGCAGCACCTTGTCCCCTTCCTTGAATTCCCCCGCCTTCATCCGTGCGAAGAGATCGAGGTTCTCCTCCACCGTGCGGTCGCGGAAAGGCGATGGCGTCCCCGGGACATTCACGTTGCCGCGGGTGAGCTTCATTTCCTCCGCCGTCTGATCGTCGACGTACGCCTTGCCTTCCTTGATCAGATGGACCGCGCAGTCGTGGAAGAAATCGAAGTAGTTGCTCGCGAAATAAAGGCCGTCACCCCAATCGAAGCCGAGCCACTTCACGTCCTCCTTGATGCTCTCGACATACTCGGTCTCCTCTTTCTCGGGATTCGTATCGTCGAAACGCAGGTTGCTCTTCGCGTTCACCGCGGTGTTCTCGAGCGCGATCCCGAAGTTCAGGCAGATCGACTTCGCGTGGCCGATGTGCAGGTAGCCGTTCGGCTCGGGAGGAAAGCGGGTGATGATCGTGGAGTGTTTTCCCGCGGAAAGGTCATCGGCGATGATATCCCGGATGAAATCGGTTTTCGGAGTCTCGGACATTGAAATGAAAATCTAACAGAAAAGGATGAGGAGGATCAGACGGCGGCCAGCTCTTTCAGCAGCGCCTGGTTCAGACGGATCCCCGATTCGAAATTCTCGACCGGGAAATTCTCGTTCGGCGAATGGATCTGCGCGTCGGCCAGCGCGAGTCCGAGGAGCAGCGTGTCGACGCCGAGGATATCCCGGAACGTCTGCACGATCGGAATGCTGCCACCTTCACGGATCAACACCGGCTCGGAACCGAAGGCCTTTTTCAATGCCGTCTGCGCCGCGAGTCCGAATTTCGAATGCGGATCGACGACATACGGTTTCCCGTCATGCCCGATCTCGACATCGATCTTCACGCCCGGCGGGCAATGCGCGCGGAGATGCTTCTCCACCTTCGCGAGGATGTCCGCGGGGTCCTGATCCGGCACGAGGCGGAAAGAAAATTTCACGAATGCCTCGGCCGGCAGAACCGTCTTCGAGCCTTCGCCCTGGTATCCGCCGCCGATGCCGTTCACTTCGGCGGTCGGTCTCGCCCAGGTTCTCTCGGCGGAAGTGTAGCCCGTTTCACCGAACAATCCCGGCGAGCCCGTCACTTTCAGGAAATCCTCATCGGAGACGCCCGGCACCTTCGACCACATCTCGCGCTCCCAGTCCTCCAGCGGACGGACCTGGTCATAAAATCCGTCCACCAGCACGCGGCCTTCGGCATCGTGCAGGCTTGCGACGAGCCGTGCCACCGCAGTGGCAGGGTTCGCGACTGCGCCGCCGAAGAGCCCTGAATGCAGATCGCGTTCGGGGCCGGTGAGTTTCACTTCGCAGCAGGCGATGCCGCGCAGGCCGTAACCCAGCGTACCCATTCCCGGCGCGACCATGCCCGTATCGGAAATGGCGATGACATCGCATTTCAGTTCGTCTTTATGAGCCGCAAGGAAAGCCGCGAGGTTCGGGCTGCCGATCTCTTCTTCGCCTTCGAACAGGAAAATCAGGTTCACCGGCAATTCGCCGTTTTCCTTCAAGGTCTTCTCCACGCCCAGAACGTGGGCAAGCATCTGGCCTTTGTTGTCAGTCGCCCCCCGCGCCCAGATTTTCCCGCCGCGGATTTCAGGTTCGAAAGGCGGAGTCGTCCAGAGATTCAGCGGATCCACCGGCTGCACGTCATAGTGGCCGTAAATCAGCACGGTTTTCCGGCCGGCGACGTGTTCGTTCCGCGCCACCACCACCGGGTGCTTCGGAGTTTCATGCAACTCGGCGGAAAGCCCCATTCTATGCAGTTTTCCGATCAACCACATC
>DATLIO010000124.1:0-2876 GCA_035539355.1 Luteolibacter sp. | reverse complement strand
CCTTGTTCGCTTCGGGGAGTCGGGCGTTCACCTTGAGAAGATAGGTTTTCAACGCTTCGCTCGGTGCCTTCGCCCCTTCGGGGATGCCGTGGGGAGTCATGGCCATGACGACGACCGGAGTGCCGGGGGATGCCTTCGCGATTGTCTCCAGAATGGTGTCGTAGTTGGAAACCACGTCCGCGATCGAGGCGTCGGCCGTGATGTCGTTGGAGCCGATCTCGAGGACGATCGCCTTCGGTTTCAGATCGAGGATGTCTTCCTGCAGCCGGAACAGCAGGCCGCGGGTGACATCTCCGCCGATGCCCCGGTTGGCGAGGGGTTTTCCCGGAAAGTCCTTCTCAAGCTTCCAGCCGCCGATGATCGAGTCTCCGGCGAAGACGATCTTGCCTTGGTCGGCCTGCCGCTGTTTCCAGAAAGCGTTGCGGTTTTCGGTCATCCAGCCGAACCAGCGGATCGGTCCCTTTCCGGGCCACTGGGCGCTGTTTTTGGCATCCGGATAGGGTGTCGGGCCGCTCTGGGTCTGGGCGTTGAGCCCGGAAGGAAGGATCAGGGCGAAAAGGCAGAGGGCGGCGATCGGGTTTCTCATCAATGGTTTTTCTGCCAGATGCCACCGGGGCCGCAACCGGAAAAGCGGGCGGTTTCCCGGGAAACCGGGTGCCGAAACCCGTGGATTGACGCCCGGGGGGCGGCCCGCCACGCTCCGCGCATGAGCGGAGCACCCGTCGTCGGAATCATCATGGGAAGCACGTCGGATTGGCCGACGCTGGAACACGCCGCGCGCACCTTGCGCGACTTCGGAATTTCCTGGGAGGCCGAGGTCGTGAGCGCCCACCGCACGCCGGACAAGCTCGTTTCCTACGCCGAGGCCGCCCGTGGCCGTGGGCTGAAATGCATCATCGCCGGAGCCGGTGGCGCCGCCCATTTGCCGGGCATGACCGCCGCCATCACCGATCTGCCGGTTCTCGGCGTACCGGTGGAGTCGAAGACGCTGCACGGCGTCGATTCGCTCCTTTCCATCGTCCAGATGCCCGCCGGCATCCCCACCGCGACGTTCGCGATCGGCAAGGCCGGTTCGATCAACGCCGCGCTGTTCGCGGTCGCGATCCTCGCCAACGAGGACGCCGCCCTCGCGGAGAAACTCGCCGCGTTCCGGAAAAACCAGAGCGACACGGTGAAATCCGCCACGCTGCCACCGCTCGATTGATCCTTTCCATGTCGTCCACATCGATTTCCCTTCAGGCGCCGGAATGCATCGTCGGCGTGATCGGCGGCGGCCAGCTCGGCCGCATGCTCGCCCTCGCCGCGCGGCGCATGGGTATCCGCACCCTCATCTGGACCGGCGGCCTCGAAGCCCCCGCCGTCGAAGTGGCCGACGAGGTCATCGACTCGACCTTCGATGATCCGGAAGCGCTCGAGCGTTTTTGCCAAACGGTGACCGTCGCCACCGTCGAATTCGAAAACATCCCGCGCGAAACGCTCGAAGCCGTCGCCGCGAAAAAGCCGCTCTATCCTTCTCCGAACGCGATCTCGATCTGCCAGAACCGTGAGCGGGAGAAAAATTTCCTCCGCCAGAACGACATCCCGTGCACCTGGTTCGCCGTCGTTTCCACGGCCGAAGAACTCGCCGCGGCGATGAAGGAACTGAACGGTCCCGGCGTTCTCAAGACGGCCGATTTCGGCTACGACGGCAAGGGCCAGATGAAGCTGCAAGGCAACGAGGATCCGACCGAGGTCTGGCATCAGTTCAGCTCGGACCGTGCGATCCTCGAAGCGTTCGTGCCATTCGAGAAAGAGCTCTCGATCATGGTCGCCCGCGGTGCCGATGGTTCGATCGTCACCTACGATCCTGCGGAAAACCGTCATCGTTATCACATTCTCGACGTCTCGATCGTCCCGGCACGCGTGCCTGCGGCGGTCTGCCTCGAAGCCTCCGCGATCGCCCGTCGCATTGCCGAAGCGCTCGATTACCGCGGCATCCTCGGCGTTGAATTTTTCCTCCGGGAAGACGGTTCGCTGCTGGTCAACGAAATGGCTCCGCGTCCGCACAATTCAGGCCACCACACGCTGGACGCCTGCGCGACATCGCAGTTCGAGCAACAACTCCGCGCGGTCATCGGTTTGCCTGCGGGATCGACACGTCTTCTGACTCCGGCGGTGATGCTCAACCTGCTCGGTGATTTCTGGCAGGATGAAACGACGCCGCCTGACTGGCTTCCGCTTTTCGCCGATGGCGAGGCGTTCCTGCATCTCTACGGCAAACGCCGTGCGATCGGCCGCCGGAAAATGGGACATGCCAATTTCCTCGGCGACGATGCGCTCGAACGCGCCGAAGCGATGAAAGCGCTTTGGTTGAAATAAGGTAGGGCGCGATGGCCCATTGCGCCGAAGCCGAAGGGCCGAACAAAAAGCGATGTCGTTTGTGATATCGGTACTACGGTCACGGCGCGATGGGCCATCGCGCCCTACCGGTTATTCAAGGGCGAACGCGACATAGGCATCGCCGGTCACGCCGCCGAGTTTGCCGCCGCCGGTGGCGGAAATGATGACGTACTGTTTGCCGTCGATCTCGTACGTCGCCGGTGGCGCGTAACCACCCCACGGCAGCTTCGCGCTCCACAGTTCCTTGCCGTCCTTCGCGTCGAACGCACGGATCATTTCATCCTTCGTGCCGCCGCAGAAAACCAGGCCGCCTGCCGTTGCGATCGCTCCGCCGAAGTTCTCCGTTCCGGTGCCCATGTAACCCTTCGCTTCCAATTCCGGATGACGGCCCAACGGAACGCGCCATGCGATTTTTCCGGTCGCGAGATCGATGCAGTTCAAGGTTCCCCACGGACCTTTCGTGCCCGGATAACCTTCGTCGTCGAGTAAGCGTGGAT
>DATLIO010000123.1:0-5883 GCA_035539355.1 Luteolibacter sp. | reverse complement strand
GGCCCCTTCCCCGGACCAAGGAAACGCTTTCGCTTCTTCTCGGATGGCGGGAACGGCTGGGATGCCCGGAAGAGTTCGGAGCACCGTTCGGCGTCTGGGAAAAGGGAGTGTTCGACGCCGTCGTCGCCATCCGGGGAATCTGGTGGCAGGAAGATGAAATCACACTGCCGGCAGGATGCGGGGTCATCGAAGCCAGCCGCTTGGTCAATGAGTGGCGGGAGCTTCGTTTGAAGCGGGAAGCGGTTAAACAATTGCTGATGCCGTAATAACAGTTGATTGGACGCCCTTTAGCGCCCATCTCCGCATTAATACAACTCTCAAGTTCTCCTATCAGTCAAAAAACATTGATAATTCTTTTTCAAATAATCAGAAATGGGTGGCAGAACTTTTGCCGCCCCCTGGATGACTGGATCCGTTAAACGCCTCCACGCCAAAACCGTCGCCACACTGATTTTCTTCAGTGGTGCAGCGGTTTCCGGAGCATTCACACCGGTCTTCGCACAAACTTTCAATCCCATCAGCCAGGTCGCCCGGATCCTCAATCCACGGTTGGCTGATACCGAAACCCGGGTCCGTGAACTGGAGAGCAAGCTTTCCACCCTTCCTTCCTACCGTGAGAAGGCGTTGAAAACCGGTCTCGGCTGCAGGGCCGGCAGATTCACGAACAACGATCCCGATCCCTCGTTCGTCATCGATCTCGGTTCCGAATACCCGGTCGACAGCGTTTACCTGATCCCCGCCCAGCGCGATTCGGCCGGTGACCCGAACCTTTTCCCGAAGCTGTTCACCATCGAAGTTTCGAATCGTGAGGACTTCGGCCAGCGCATGGTCACTTACACGGCGGGGGCTAACATCTATCCCTCCGGCGACGGCAAACCCGCCCGTTTCGTCGCCCATGGCACTCCCGCCCGTTATGTCCGCCTGACCGTCCATAAAGGCGAGCAACTTTCCGCCGGAGAAATTTTCGCGCTTTCCGAAATGATCGTCATCTCCAAAGGCGATCCGGTTTCATTCGGAGCGACGGTGAAGGTCGAGGGAATGCTGGATGTTCCGGGCCAATGGGGAGCGCAATATCTCACCGATGGCCGCACGCCGCTGGGCATCTGGCAAGGCGGGGAATGGACCAGCGCCCCCAAGGGAGACGTGCTGTCCGTCTCTACGGCGGATCCAAAGGTTTCGTGGTCGCTCGACCTCGGGAGCAACGCCCCCGTCGAGCGGGTCATTCTTTTCCCTCAACTCATCCCGCAGACCAGCGACTGCACGATCCTTCCGGACGAGCTGTCTTTCATCCTCGAAACCGACGGAGCCGCGCCCCAGGTGATCGAATGGAAAAATCCGCTTCCCGGCACTCCGATGACCACACCGGTGGTCATCCCCTTCCAGGGAAAAACCGGCAGCCGCCTGAAGCTCGATTCCACGGCACCATGGGCGATGGGATCACTCAAGTTCCACGCTCTGTCCGAAATCGAAGTGTGGTCGAATGGAACCAACATCGCCATCGGCCGGAACGTCGTCCGGACCCACTCCGGAAAAAACACCGACATCGCGGTTCTGACGGATGGCAGGGCGGTCGAACGCCAGATCCTTCCAATCGGCAACTGGCTCATTCAGCTCCAGGAGCGTTCGCGACTCGAAAGCGACCTCGCATGGCACAAACCGCTGCTCCGTGACATGGTTTCGGAAAGCGAGCTCAACGCGACATGGGGCTCCGCCGTCCTCCTCGGCCTGACTTTCCTCATTCCGGTCTTCATCGTCGAGCGCCGCCGGCTCATCAACCGCAACCATCTCGAAACCCTCCGCAAGCGGATCGCTTCGGATCTGCATGACGACATCGGCAGCAATCTCGGCAGCATCTCGCTGATCGCCCGCACCGCCCGCAAGGATCTCATCAAGCAACACGGTCCCGAGGAAGTCGCCGAAGACCTCGGCCAGGTCGAAAGCATCGCCCGCGAAAGCTCGCTCGCGATGCGGGACATCGTCTGGCTCCTCGAGCGCCGGGCCGACACCATCGGCGATCTCATCCAGCGCATGCGCGACACGGCGAACCGCCTGCTCCGCGACGTCGAATACACCCTGGAGAGCGATTCCTGCAAAACGGCGTCCAAGCTTTCACTCGATGCGAAGCGGCATCTCTTCCTCTTCTACAAGGAGACCATCCACAACGTTTTCAAGCATTCCAAGGCCACCCGTGTCTCCGTCCGCCTCTGGGACAAGGATGACAAACTGGTTCTTGAAATCTGTGACAATGGCATCGGCTTCGACGCCAATTCCACCACCAGACCCACTTCCGTGCACAAACTCGAGGAACGGGGACGCGTTCTTGAGGGGCAAGTCGACATCCTTTCCATTCCCACGAAAGGCACCAGCGTCCGCCTTACCGTCAAACGTTCCCACCTCATCGTCCACACCTCACTGTCATGAGCACCGCTTCCAAAACCAAAATCTGGATCCTCGAAGACCACGAGGCCTTCGCGAAACAGATCCGCCGACTCCTCAACGGTGAGGAAGACATGGAATGCCCCTATCATTTCGCCCATCCGGACGATCTGTTCGACAAACTCCGCTTCAGCAACGAGCGCCCGGAGATCATGCTCCTCGATCTCGGCCTGCCGCGACGCGACGGTCTTGAAGTCCTCGGCGAACTCCGCACCGCGCTTCCTGACATCAAGGTCATCATCCTTTCCGCATTCGATGACCGCGAACGGGTCTACCGCGCCATCTGCAACGGCGCCTCCGGTTACCTTCTCAAGACCGCCGATCCGGACGAGATCATCGCCGGCATCCGCGAAGTCATCAACGGCGCCGCCGCACTCAGCGGATCGCTCGCCAAAATGATCCTCGAAGGCTTCTCCAGCCACGGCCCCGTCCAGCAGCTCGAGCAACTCACCGCCCGCGAGGAGGATGTCCTCCGCCTGTTGGTCCGCGGCATGATCAAAAAGGAAATCGCCGACGAACTGGAGATCTCCCAGCACACCGTCGACATGCACCTGCGGTCCGTTTACCGGAAGCTGCAGGTCCGCTCCCAGACGGAAGCCGTCTCCAAAGCACTGCGCCAAGGCATCGTCTGATCGCCGCGGAACAGGACCGCCATTCCGGTGGCGCTGTTCGACACCACCACTTCATCAACAGAAAACCCCGGTCGCGCGAGCAACCGGGGTTTTCTTCAAATCGTTGTCGATCGATATCAGCCTTCGGCTTCTTCCTCGCCTGCATCCACCGAGATGGTGAGCGTGGCGGTGACCTGCGGGTGCAGGCGGATGGAGACCTCGGTCTTGCCGGACTTCTTGACCGGCTTGTCGAGCTCGATGCCGTGGCGGTCGATTTCGATGCCTGCCGCTTCGAGTTCCTTGTGGATGTCGATGCTGGTGACGGAACCGAATGCCTTGCCGCCTTGACCGGTGGAAAGGACGAACTTCGGCTTCAGTTTGGAGATCTTGGTGGCGATTTCCTGCGCGACGGTAAGCTCTTCAGCTTCGCGGCGGGAACGCTCGACCTTCAGCGCCTCGATGTGGCGGAGGTTCGATTTGCTGGCTTCATAAGCCTTGCCTTGCGGGATCAGGAAATTCCGTGCGTATCCGGCGCGGACTTTGACAACGTCGGATTCGGCACCAAGGCCTTCGATTTTTTCTTTGAGGATGACTTGTGCGTTGGCCATGGGAAAATCAGATCAGAGTTCGTTTGGGGGCGGCGTTTTGGACGACCGGCCAATGCGAGTCAAGAAGAATGGGCGATTCATTTGCGCTCTTTGAAAGAAACTCAACATTTCCTAATCAAATAGGCCCTCCCTCTCGCAAAATCCGTCCGATATGCCAGAATATCGCCGTGCCAGAGATTCGTCCGACTTTTTTCCCCGATCGCGCGGAAATGCTGATCCCCCCGATGTGGTGGGATCGCCAGCCGCACACCCGGACGGCGGAAGGTGAAAGCCGGGTCGTCCTCCTGCACGGGCTGGGCAGAAGCTGGCACGCGATGAATCCTCTCGCGAGGCGGCTCCACTCCGCCGGATTCTCCACCCTGAACCTTCCCTACCCTTCCCTGGTCAAACCGCTCGACTGGATCCTCGATTACGTCGACGACCGGATTTCCCAGTTCGCGGGAAACGGACCGGTCCATCTCGTCGGCCATTCCCTCGGCGGCATCATTTCCAGGATGCTCATCGCCCGGGGTCCTTCCTGGAAACCCGGCCGTCTCGTCATGATGGCTCCGCCGAACGGTGGCAGCGAGATCATCGACTGGCTTTCCGGCAAACGGGTGGTCAAACCCTTCCTCTCTTCCGCGGCACGCTCGCTCGCCTCCGACGGAGTCCCGGCCAAGCTCCCGCCGCTGCCCCCCGGACTGGAGGCCATCGTCATCATGGGCAACCGCTCCAGCATCCCGTTCTTCAGGAAATTGCTCGCCACCGACAACGACGGCATTGTTTCGACCGAGGCGGGACGCATCGCGGGATTGAAAGGATTCTCGGTCGTCGATGCCGACCACACCTTCATCCAGGTCCATCCGGAAACCGTGCGCCGCACGCTCGCTTTCCTGACCACCGGCGCATCCGCCGACTGATCAGCGGACGGGCTTCTTCATGAATTCCTCGTCGCGCAGCTTGCGCAGGTATTCGAGGTATTTGCGCTGGGCCTCCAGATCCGGATCATTCGCCGCGGCGGCCACTTCACCGCCGTATTTTTTCCACGGACCATACGGAACCTGCCCCGCTTCCACGAAACGCCAGTGGACTTTCTCACCGGAGCGCAGCGAAAGGTAATCGCGGATCGAAGGTGAGAGATCGATGCCCGCCCCGCCATTCTGGCGCGTTTTCGGAGCCTTGGGACCGAAGACATATTCGTAGTCATCGGTCACCCACGGGCCGCAATCCTCCCACTGGGCGTAGCAGCTCCGGTTTTTGTAGAAAATCTGGATCCACTTGCCCTTGCAGACCGTTTTCCCCGGCAGCGGATTGAGGCGGCTGAACCACGGGATGACGCGCGAAGCCTCCGGTTTGTGCGCGGCGTGGTTGATCACATCATTGTAAGGCAGCGCGATGTAGAAAGGGTTCAGCTTGGGGATGAAGTTCTTCGGCCTGAATTCCCCCGTCTGGTGATTCGCCACCCGGTTCTCCGGATTGGGATCGTCATAGCCACCGAAATTGATCGACCACTGCACGTCCCATGACGATTTGCAGTTCGGCGTGGGATTGTTCGCCGTCGGTTGTTCACCGATCCAGAAAATCGTGGAGGTCACGTAGGTTTTCCACGGATAAACCACCCTCGCCGTCGGTTCCGGCGGGCGCACCGCAGCGGCCGGGCGCGCACCGGTCGGGATCACCACCCGCGGCATGTTCGTCGGCGTCTGGGCCGACGAAATCCCCGCCATCACCGCAAGCAGCGGTAACGTCCGGAACACGGGGAGAAAACTGAAGCGAGGCATGGGACTGGTTTTTTCGCCGGGCCGGGGTAGTAGCGGGAACCTCGGCCATTCTCCCTCAATCCGCCATTCACGCAAGAAAAAGCACGCCCCGGACAAATCCGGGACGTGCCGAAATACAAAACACCCGCACCCCGTTTCTCAGCGGCGGCGGCGGAAAAGCGCCAGGCCGGACAGGGCGAAAAGCGCCGCTGTCGCCGGCTCCGGAACAACTCCGGGAATCACCATGTAGGTGGCGATGTCCTGACCTTCCGGGTTCGTGAGATAGATCATCGGAACCGCGTTGAAAGAATCGATGTTCGCCAGGAAATAGTCGGCCCGGAGCGCCACTTCGGCATCTTCGGCGTCCAGCGCGGCGATCCGGACATTGCCATCGGCAAGCGATTTCGTCGGAGAAAGCTCCGCGACCACTTCCCAGATCGCCCATTGTGCGGCGGCGGCGTCCACCACACTCATGGAGGAGGCAAGGAA
>DATLIO010000122.1:0-4337 GCA_035539355.1 Luteolibacter sp. | reverse complement strand
AGTGTCGCCGGCTTCGACTCGGCGGTCGGAGGGGTTGGGAACGTCGCCTTCAACTGGACGAAGGGCGGCGGTGAGAACGGCGACAACACGATGTATTTCGACAACATCAACGTGCAGGCCGTTCCCGAACCTTCCGCGTTGCTGCTCACCGGATGCGCGTCGCTGTTGCTCCTGAAGCGCCGCAGGAAGTGATTTTCCGGACTGTCGTTGGCGAGAGAACATGGTGGTCCGCATTTGAGAAATCAAATGCGGACCAAACTCCGCCGATCGGACGGTTGTTCCAACGCCCTCTTTCCCCGCTCATGCGATCCTTTGCATTCAGCCTCTTTTCCGCCCTGTATCTGCTTGGCGGAAACTTCGTGTCCGCCGCCATCAGCGGTTCGGATGACTTTGATGACAACATCAAGGACGAGGAGAAATGGAGTGCCGACCGGGTTTCGGGCAGCGGTGTTCTAACGGAAACGGGACAGCATCTTGAATACACATCCGGCAGCACCTCAGCGGTCCAGTATTCATACCGGCCGTGGAGATCGAACAAGGCGACCTACGATACGAACTGGGAGGTCGTGGTCGATCTGACGAACAACGCGAGCCCTCCGTCGAACCGATCCGCCAGCATCGGCATCGAGGTGTTCGCGGCGTTCTCGAATTTCAGCAAATCCGTCTATCTCGAGCTTTATTCAGCGAAAGAGGGGAGTCTTCCCATCGAGCGTGGCTTGGAAAGCTACATGGTGGATGGCGACAATTACTCGGGTGGTGCGAACGTCCCCGCGGTTGCTTCGGGATCCGTCCGGCTGACGTTCAACGCGGTGAACAAGGTGTTCACTTTTTATCGTGATGCCGATGGGCCGGCCAATGGCTACAGTTGGACGAAGCATTCGTCCTACGGGATCGCCGGCAGTGGTGGAACGAATGCGAATGCCGCATGGGGGCTCACCGGATCGGATGAACTGATGGTGAACCTTTACGGATTCTCCGATCAGTTCTCCGTCGGTCCAGGGTTGGTTCATGCCGACAATTTCTCCGCGGCTTCCGGCACATCCGTTACGACGGGCAATCCGACGAACGCTACGAACGACAGCATCACGCTCAACGCGGCCGTTTTTCCCAATGGAATGGACACGAGCGTCGTCTTCCAGATCGCGACGGATGAGGATTTCCTCGAATCCGAAACCACGGAGCCACAGATCATCGCAGGCACATCGTCGGGCACCGCGGTGAGCGCGGTGGTGGGGGATCTCGCCCCCCAAGCGATGTATTGGGTCCGCGCGGTGGCCACCAACTCCGCCGGCATTTTCACGGGAAACACCGTGGTCTTCACCGCGCCGCCTTACATCCTCACCGTCGATCCCACGATCGGTTCCGTGAACCGGAGTCCCGCCGCGGAAACCTATCCCGCTGGATCGAGCGTGACGCTCACCGCAACGCCGCCATCGGGATCCACGTTCATCGGTTGGACCGGTGATGTCACCGGCACCCAGAATCCCATCACGATCGTGATGAGCCGCAACCAGCATGCGAAGGCGAACTTCACCGTGCCGCTCGCCCAGGCCGCGGATTCGAACCTGGTCTTCACGTCAGGTGGTTCGAAACCATGGTTCGGCCAGACTGCGGTCTCACACGATGGAAGCGATGCGGTGCAGAGCGGAGCGATCGGGGACAGCGAAAGTTCATGGTTCCAGACCGTTGTCAGCGGCGCGGGGCAGATCAGCTTCTGGCTGAAGATTTCCTCCGAGACGGGTGATGTCTTTGAATTCTTCATCGACAACGTCAGGCAGAACGATTCCGTCGGCGGCACACTGGATTGGCAGAAGCGCACTTATACCCTTGGTTCCGGCACGCACACGTTGCGTTGGCAGTATCGCAAGGACATCGTTCTTTTCGGCGGAGCCGACGCCGCCTGGGTGGATGAGATCGTCTTCACTCCGATCATCGATTTCAATGCATGGCGCGCTTCGAAATTCACGACATCGGAACTCGCGGACCTATCGGTCAGCGGTTCATCCGCGGATCCGGACAAGGATGGTGTCAGCAACCTTCTGGAATTCGCCCTCGGCGGTGAACCGAAGAATTCCTCAAGCCGTCCGCTGCCGGATTGCCAGGTGGAGATGATCGGAGGTGAACGCTATCTCACCATGACACTTGCCAAGCCGGCCGGCCTCTCCGGAATCACTTACCATCCGCAGGTGTCCGGTGCGTTGGAAGGTTGGCTGGGAGGTGATCCCAATGTGATCGTCATCACGGACAACGCGACCACTCTGAAAGTCCGCGACAGCGTTCCCATGAGCGGAGCTTCAAATCGATTCATCCGCTTGATGGTCACGAACTGAGTCACCCGGCTCAATCTTGGATCGACGGGTCGGTTGGTGAGATTTCGGGGATGTTGGCCGGGATCGTGTCGTAGAACGGCGGGATGATGACGATGTCCGGAAGATCGAGCGGATTTCCAAAGCGGTTGTGGAAAAGGGAATTGTCCGTTTTCTCCACGGCGAGGGCCTCCTTGGCTTTGGCGCCCGGTCCGGTTTTGGAAGAACCATCGCCCGCGCCCGGATCGACTTTGGCGAGGCATCTCTGGACCTCCTCCAGAGATGACGGACTGACTGCGATGACACATTGCGCCGCCAATCGGAGGGACTCGGGCGCGGTGGAGGCGACGATTTCAATCACTGAGGCAGCCTTGCGTTCGTCGGCTTCAACGGCCGCTTTGACGATTTCACAGATTTTCCCGGGGTTCGCGGCGATCTCGATTTCCAGGATCACGGAGAACCGGCTTGGATCTTCCTTGATCTGACGTCGGATCGATTCCGCAAGTTTCATGACGTCGTCGTTCCGGGTGCCCGGCACGCGGTATCTCGATTCCAGGCGTTCAAGGTCCGGGTCAGGCAGTTGGTTCGCCAGAAGCGTCCGATCTTCGCGATGAAGATCCCTGGGATCTTTTGATGCCGAGTCGAACACCAGTGGTTGGACCGTGTAGGCGTCCGTCACCGGGTAATTGATGATCCGAGGGGCAAGACCTCCGGTGCCGACGACGGTGTCCTCCGGCATGCGGTCTCTGAAAACCTGGCTCTTACCCTCGGGGCTGAAAGCGAGAATACTCGAAATCAAAACAAGACCATGAATACCGGGTTTGTGAATATTCATGTCTGCCAGATTACAACGGTGGCTTGAAACTCCATAGAGGCTTCACGACCAATCGATGTATAGGGTCATATTCAGGTGGATCGGATCATGCGAATTGCGATGAAACCGACGATGGCACCCAATGGGGGCGAGCCGATGTCATGATACGACATATAGGGGGATGGACGAAATTTGAGTCCGGGAAGGCTCCCGCAGCCGGATATGAAATCGCACCTGGTGAATCGACCCCTTATAAGGTGTTCACTCCCCCAATTGATCCGGGCCTTTGGATGGTGATCCCGGATTTACTGGCGGGCCTTTTCGTAGGCCTGTTTCAGTTGGGTCGCCTGGGCAAGCGCCTGATGGGCGACGGGGAGTTTTTCCTCCACCGAAGAACGCGCGGCGAGAGCGGCGTCCTGCAGCTTCCGCAGATCGGCGGCTTCGCGATCGATGACTGCTCCGATCGCGTCGACCGTTGCGGTGATTTCGTCGCGGAAGTCGTTGGAAAGATCGGTCGCCGACAGTTTTGCGGAAAGTGAGGCGCGCTGGGCGCGTTTTTCGGCGAGGGCGGTGAAACGGGGTTCCAGAGCCTTGATGGCTTCGGTGAAACCATCGAGCTCGCCTTCGGATTCAAGCGCGGACTGTTCGGCATCGCGGCTGGCCTTGATCGCGTTGGCGTTGATCGCCGCGGCGGACCAATGTTTCTCGGCTGCTTTGATCTGCGGGAACTCGTTTTTGATCTTCTCGATGGAAGCAAGCGCCTCCTTGGCGGATTTGTCCGCTTCTTCGATGGCTTTGCGGAGTGGGGGAAGCGCGTCTTCGGAAGGTTTGATGCGGGCTTGGGCGACACCGGCGGTCTTGCCGGCGTTTTCGAAATTCCGGGCGAGTTCGGTTTCCTGATTCTGCGGACTGTCGAGCCACTGCTGCAACTTCGTGATCTGATCGCCCACTTCTCGGTTTTTCTGCTCCGCGGCGGAGAGCGGAGCCGGGTCGCGCTGGTTTTCGGGCTGGGCGGCGAGCGCCGCACGCTTGGCATCAACGTCGGCCTGGATGCCTTTTTTCTGTTCGAGAAGGCCGTTCAATTCATTGCGGCGCTGCAGGCGCGATTGCTTCAGGGCTTCGAGTCCTTTTTGCGCCTGATCGGCTCCGGCTTTGGCGGCCTGGGCGATCTCAACCGACTGTTTGTGGGCTTTCTCCGCTTCGGCGAGAGCCTTGCT
>DATLIO010000121.1:0-4246 GCA_035539355.1 Luteolibacter sp. | reverse complement strand
GCTGGGACGATGCCTACGACCAGCACGGCAAATGGATGAACGGCCCCTTGCGCGGCTATGTCTATGTCGCGCTGAACACGGGCGAAAACGACAAACCCGTTTACGCGGCACCCGAAAAGATCCTGATCAACGGCAGTCCGCTCGAAACCTACGGCTGGCCCTCCCCCAGCTTCGTCGACATGGATGGCGATGGCGACCTCGACCTCATCTGCGGCGAATTCCTCGATGGCTTCACCTACTTCCGCAACACCGGCACACGGGAAAAGCCGAAGTACGAGAAAGGCCGTAGACTGCGCACGCCGGAGGGAAGCTATCTCGCGATGCACGTCCAGATGATCACACCCGTGGTCATCGACTGGGATCTCGACGGCCATCCCGACATCATCTGCGGCGATGAGGACGGCCGGGTCGCCTTCATCAGGAACACCGGGGAGAAGAAGGAGAACGCCCCCGTTTTCGAGAGTCCGAGATTTTTCCAACAGGAAGCGGACGAGTTGAAATTCGGCGCGCTCGCCACACCGGTCGGCTTCGATTGGGACGGCGACGGTGACACGGACATCGTCTCGGGCAACACCGCGGGCAACATCGCTTTCTTTGAAAACCTGAGCGGTCCGAAAGTGGAACATCCCAAATGGGCCGCACCGGTCCTGCTCCAAGCGGACAGAGAAACCATTCACATCGTCGCCGGCGCGAACGGTTCCATCCAAGGTCCCTGCGAAGCGAAATGGGGCTACACCACGCTCTCGATCAACGATTGGGACGGCGACAAGCTGCCGGATCTCCTCGTCAATTCCATCTGGGGCAAGGTCATCTGGTACCGCAACACCGGCACGCGCGACGCTCCGAAGCTCGCGGCCGCGGAACCGGTCGAAGTCGAATGGAACGGCAAACAACCCCATCTCAACTACGGATGGTTGCGTCCTGAAGGCGACGGCCTGCTCACCCAATGGCGGACCACACCCGTCGCCGTGGATTGGAACAAGGACGGCCTGACCGATCTTCTGATGATGGATCACGAGGGCTATCTCTCCTTCTTCGAACGGGCGAAGAAAGACGACCGCCTCATCCTGCTGCCGCCGCGCCGCGTTTTCATCTGCGATGAAGCGACACCCGAGGAAAGGAAAGCCGCCCACTTCTTCGCCGTCCCCGGCGAGCCGGTGCTTCTCCGTTACAAGGGCCGCCAATCCGCCGGTGGCAGCGGACGCCGCAAACTCAGCGTCACCGATTGGGACGGCGACGGAAACCTCGACCTGCTTCTCAACGGAGCGAACGCCGCCTTCATCCGCCAGACCCGGGCCGCCGACGGCAAATGGTATTTCAAGGACATGGGCCTCGTTTCCCCGACCAACATCGAAGGCCACGACGTGAGCCCCACCACCGTCGATTTCAACGGCGACGGCATTCCCGATTTCCTCGGCGGAGCGGAGGACGGATTTTTCTACCATCTCCGCAACCCACGCACCCAATAATCCGTTCCAACCTGCAACCGACGCATGAAATCCATCCTCACCTCACTCGCAACGACGCTCCTTCTCTGCGTCTCCCTTTTCGCCGAACCCGCACCGAAGGAATTGGTCGCCGCCGATGACGCCCGCGTCGCCGCCACACTCGCGGTGGACAAAGCTGCCATGGAGAAAATCTTCACCGACGACCTCCACTACGCCCACTCCTCCGGTGTGGTCGACACGAAGGCCTCGTTCATCGAAACGCTCGTCTCCGGAAAGAACAAGTATCTCAAGCTGGACTACATCAAACGCGACTTCTCGCTCACGTCGCCGGACGTTGCATTGATGACCGGCCAGGTCAGGGTGAAAACCGAGTCCCCGACCAAAGGAACCAACGAGTTCACACTCATCTTCCTCGGCGTCTGGAAACTCGAAAACGGCGCATGGAAATTCCGCGCGTGGCAGTCGGCCCGCCTGGCTGAACCGGCTCCCGCGAACTGACTCCGTCGATGACCTCCGCTCCTTCGCTGGGCCGCTTCGCATGGTTCGTCGTCATGCTGCTGTGGCCGGTCGCGCTGCTGAACTACATGGACCGCCAGATGATGGCGGCCATGAAGTTCTCGATCATGGACGACATCCCGTCGATCGGCAACGAAGCGAACTGGGGTCTGCTGCCCGCCGTTTTCAAATGGGTCTACGCCGGCCTCAGCCCCTTCGGCGGTTATCTCGCGGATCGTTTCAACAAACGCGCCGTCATCATCACGAGCCTCGTCGTCTGGTCATCCGTGACCTGGGCGACCGGCCATGCGCAGACCTTCGACCAGCTCATCTGGAGCCGCGCGCTCATGGGCATCAGCGAGGCCTGCTACATGCCCGCCGCGCTCGCCTTGATCGCTGAATTCCACAGCGGCTCCACCCGCTCGCGTGCGATCGGATTCCATCAGATGGCGATCTACGCCGGCGTGATGATCGGAGGATTCAGCGGATACGCGGCGGACCATCCTTCGCTCGGCTGGCGCTGGACCTTCGACGCCGCGGGGATCGCCGGAGTCCTCTACGCCGTTCCGCTGCTTTTCCTCCTGAAAAACCCACCCTCAAGCTCCGGCGCGGCCAAACCCTCCGGGCGCACCGCATTCACCGAGCTCTTCGGAAACAAATTCTTCATCCTGCTCGTCCTCTATTTCACCCTGCCAGCTCTCGCCGGATGGGTCGTCCGCGACTGGATGCCGGCGATCCTCAAGGACCAGTTCGGGATCGGCCAGGGCCATGCCGGAGTCTCCGCGACCCTCTACGTGAATCTCACCGCGCTCTTCGCCGTCATCCTCGGCGGCGTGCTTGCGGACCGTTGGATGAAACGCAGCATCCGCGGCCGGATCTATGTTTCGGCGATCGGGGTGAGCCTCATCATCCCCGCCCTGTTCGGCGTGGGGAATGCGCCGACCCTTTCCATGGCGATCGCTTTCCTCGTGGTCTACGGACTCGGCTGGGGCTTCTTCGACTGCAACAACATGCCCATCCTTTGCCAGATCGTCCGGCCGGAGCTCCGGGCCACGGGCTACGGCATCATGAATCTGATCAGCATCAGTTGCGGCGGATTCGCCGATTGGGGATTCGGAGTCATGCGTGACCGGAACATCCCCCTCAACCTCATCTTCACCTCATTCGCCGCCGTCTGCGCGATCTCGGTGGCCCTGGTCCTGATGATCCGGCCGAAAACCGCTTCGTAAATCCCCCAGGATTGTCACATCTCCCCGCCGGGAAACCCGCGGCATTTTTCTAGTGTGAATGTTAGGCTTTCCATGGATGCTACATCCGATTTGCCTCCCCTGCTCCTTCTGAGATCCTTCCTGTTCTGGCCGTTCATCATGGCATTGTTCCATATTGTCGGCATGGCCGCGTTTCTCTTCGTCAGGTGAAAAAAGCCACCCGTCCGGTTCTAAGGCCCGCTTTCCAGCTTGGCCGCATCGACGCCGTAGATGATCAACGGCGCACCATCCAACTGGATCCCGGCTTCTCCATTCCGGACAACCACTTCATCGGGAGCGCCGATCGGATTGATCACGGTCAACCTGTCTGATACGGCGGGGATTTTGAGCGGGCTTTTGATTTTCCATGTTTCCACCCAAGGTTCCGCGGAAGCGAAATCCGGTGTTTTCCGGCTGAGCGTGTATCCGTCTTTCCGGCTCCAGAGGATCGTCACCGGTCCCCGCGGCGTATCGAACAGGAGACCTTTCAGATCCGGATCCGCGAGCTTCAGCCAACGGTTGAACTTCGCTTCATCGAGCGCTTCGGCCGTGGCCGCATAGGCGAGCACCATCGGCTTGAAACTCAGGTCACGGTTCATCAGGCCGAAGTGATATTCCCGGTTCTTCTCGTTCGCGCCGAAACGATCGTGCCAGACGGAGTCGAACAACTGATACCACATCGCCGCCTTCACGTTTTCGGTCTGCGCCAGTGCGAAGGTGAGGACGACGTTCTCGGTGGCATGCCGCAACGAATCTTCCCAGAAGCTGTTCGGAAATGTCGGCGCATAGATTTCGGTCAGCCAGAGCGGTTTGTTCCCGCCGTATTCCTTCAGCATCAGCGCGGCGGTTTTCACCGAACCGTAGTAGTTCCAGTAGCCGCCCTTCGGAGCGATCTTCCACGCTTCGAAAGGATCGTTCACCGGATAATCCGGCGTGACGTTTCCTCGGCCGGGATGCAGCGCGAAGCCATCGATCAGATCCCAGCCTCCGAGCGCACGGAACTTTTCGACGAATTTCAGATCCATCCCCGCCATGCCGAATGAAACGATCCTGATA
>DATLIO010000120.1:0-2052 GCA_035539355.1 Luteolibacter sp. | reverse complement strand
CCTGCCTCTTTCAGGTATCCCCCTGATTGGAATTACACTCAGGAAGAAACAGAGAAGGAAAAGGCTGAGAAACGTAGTCTTGAGAAATATATCGAGCGAACAAAACGGGACTTGCGGATCGGAGAGCCAGATTCGGAATGGAATATGACATTCGACGAAGATGGTGTTCCTTCGGTTTTTAGGAAAACGTCTGAAGGAGAAAATCGTTCATGAAGTGTATTTGAAACAAAAACAGCGGGAATCCGGAGATCGCCGCTGTTTTCAGAAAAGGGTTGGTCGGTCGGATCAGCCGCCGATTTCGGTGCGGCCGGAGAGGGATGCGCCTTCTTCCATGGAGAACACCTTGGATTTGATGTCGCCGTTGATGCGGGACTTGTCCTTCAGCTCGCAGCGCTGGGAGGTGATCTTGCCTTCGACCTTGCCGTAGACCTTCACTTCGCCGGCGGTGACGTCGCCCTTGATGTTGGCGTTTTCGCCGATGGTGACGCGGCCTTTGTCGGAAGTGATCTCACCTTCGATCTTGCCGTCGATGATCATGTCGTTGGAAAACCGGATCGAGCCGATGATTTCAATGCCGCTGGAAAGAACGTTGGTCGGATTGGCCATGGCTGAAATGGAGCAGACGAATCCGACGGTGGCAAGAGTTCAATTCCCCCTAGTTATCGGCATTAATTGATCGGTGTAAGGCGCAATCCGACTGCGAGAAATCCCCGTGGGCCCAGGCAGTCGACGTAGGCGGTGAAATCGCCGTCAAAATCGGGGGAGGCGACCGTTTGATTCGCCGGGCCGTCCGCGGTTTTCGAAAAGGAAACGGGGAGGAACGGAGCGGTGAGATCCGTTTGGTGGCGGATTTCGTAGGTGGAAAAGGCGGAGACCGGGAACACGAGTTTCACGCGCACGTTTTCGCCGGAACGGTGCTGGATCTGGATCGATTTGTTGCTGAGCGCGATGTCCGGGAGGGTGATCGAGACAGCATTCGTGGCGGAATCGTAGGTCGTTTCGAAGCGGTTGAGATCGGAGGGGGCCGGTTCGGTGGAATTGCCGTTTTCGTCGCGGAACACCCGGCCTTCGAGATCGTAGCGGGAGCCGTGGCAGGGGCAGCGCATCTGGTTCTGGGCGGCGATGAAGCGGCCGACGGTGCAGCCGGCGTGCTTGCAGATGGAATCCAGAGTGACGAACCGGTCCTGCGTGACCCGGTTCAAGGTGAACGGTTTGTAGATTTCGTTGAAAACGAGCTGGATCGATCCTCCGGGAGCCGCGAGCGCGGGGTAGTCCGCGATTTTCAAACGGATGACCGCGCTGTTCGGAAAATCGCCTGCGATTTCACCGAGTGCCTGTCCGACCCATCGGGGGCCGCCGAGCGAGACGCCGGTGCCGATGACGAAGCGTTTCAACCAACGGCGGCGGTCAAGGAGGGGGGACGTGTTCATCGGTTCAATCGTCTGCGGTTCGGGAAAGCAGCCGCTCGATTTCCTCGGGCGGCAGGGGAGCGGCCCGGAGCTGTTCGTCGGTGAGTTGCCGGTTGCGGGCGGCGAGAGCGTAGATGTCGTGAAGCGAGCGATCCTTTTCAGGGCCGGGTTGCAGGAGTTCGACCCATTGCAGGGCGAGCGCCGCCTCTCCGGTGCGACCGATGGCCGCGGAGATGCGGGCGATGGCGGGTTCCAGAGGTTCGAGATTTTCGATGGAAGCGATCCATTCGCGGGCGGCAGCGGGATCGGCTTCGAACCATGCTTCGACCGCGTCGTTGAGAAGCTTCCACTCTTTGCCGGCGAAAAGACGATTGGCGTTGCGGAGATGATCCGGAGCGGCCCGGGCTGTGGGTATGACCGGTTTTCTTTTCGCATGCTCACGGGAACGCGCGGGGGATTTTTCCGGAGAGGAGGTTTCCGGTTTCGGATAAACGACGAACCCGGTCGCGGCGAAGATCGCGATGCCTGCGATGCACCAAGCGGTTTTCATGCGGGCAATGGTTCGGGTTCGGCGTGGTGGGTCGGTTCCGTTTCCATGCCGTCGAAGCGGAGAAGCCGCGCGCTGTTGAAGAGGACGAAGAAC
>DATLIO010000119.1:0-4875 GCA_035539355.1 Luteolibacter sp. | reverse complement strand
GGACGATGCCTTCAGATGATCGGATTGTAAATAATGCGGATTATAACGGCGAAATCGTGCCTGTTAGGGTCCGATTTTGTTAAGAAGCGGTTTCCCGATGATTTTTAGCGGATGTCCGATGGTGTGGACGAGGTGTCCGATGCACTTTGCGAGCGATCCGATCGAGTGGACGAGGTGTCCGATCTGATAGGTCAATGGTAGGGCGCGATCGCCGAGCGCGCCGAGTTTGTGGGATGGATGTGGGATTGGGGGTGGAGTGGGTGAGATAAGGGGCTCGAAGGGTTGGAGGGCGTTATAGCCACGGCGGCATGGGCCATGCCGCCCTACCGGGTTTTGAAAGGCGGGTGATCCATAGGGAAATCAGGGCTTTTTCGTAATCGGGCGATGCACTAGCTTCCGCGCGTGCTTCCTTGGTTCGACAACAAGTTCCCGCTCTATCTCGCGCCGATGGCGGGGGTGACGGATTTGATTTTCCGGCAGATCTGCAAGGAGCTGGGCGCGGATGTGATGGTCACGGAGTTCGTTTCGGCGGAGGGGATCATGCAGGCGGACCAGCGGACGCGGAAATACACGGAGTTCACGGACGAGCAGCGGCCGGTGGGCGTGCAGCTTTTCGGCGCGGACGGGGAACGGATGGGTGAGGCGGCGAAGAAGATCGTGGATTGGAAGCGGCCGGATTTCATCGACATCAATTTCGGCTGCCCGGTGAACAAGGTGGTGGCTCGCAATGGCGGATCGTCGCTGCTGAAGGACTGCCCGGTGCTGGCGTCGGTGGCGGCGGGGGTTGCGAAGGCGGTGGGCGACATCGTGCCGGTGACGGCGAAGATGCGGATCGGCTGGGATGACTCGACGATCAACGCGGTGGAGGTTGCGAAGATCCTTGAGGACAGCGGGATGCAGGCGATCGCCGTGCATGGGCGGACGCGGGCGCAGGGGTATGGCGGGGAAGCGAACTGGGACGTGATCGATGCGGTGGCGCGGGCGGTGAAGGTGCCGGTGATCGGCAACGGGGATCTTTCGAACGGGCTGGATGTGCGGAAGCGCAAGGAGGAGACGGCGGTGAGCGGCGTGATGATCGGCCGCGCCGCGATGCAGAATCCGTGGGTTTTCCGGGAGGCGAAGCATTTCCTGAAAACGGGGGAAACACTGGCGGCGGTGCCGCTGGAGGAACGCTGGCATCTGGTCTTGCGTCATTGCCGGTTGGCGGTGGAGAGCGAGCGCTACGGCTCCGAGAAGCAGACGCTGACGGCGATGCGCTCGCGGTTGATGAGTTATTGCAAGGGTTTCCCCGGGGCGAAGGAGCTGCGGCAGAAGATCTGCCAGGTGGGGGCGATCACGGAGATCGAGGACCTTGCGGCGTTCTCGTTGGCGCAGGCGGAAGTCGCGGAAGTCGAGTCGGTTTTCTGATTCATGACTTTCCAAACGGGACCGGGCCGGTCATTTTCCGCGGCATGGAAAGCCATGAGGTGTTGAGACGGGCATTGCGGAAGACGAGCCCGAAGGCGGTGGCCTCGGAACTCGGCATTTCGCTGTCGCTGGTCTACAAGTGGGCGGAGAAGCCTTCCGATGATGGATCGGGCAGCCGGAATCCGCTGGACCGGCTGCAGAAGGTGATCGACCTGAGCGGCGACGCCGGGATCGTGGAATGGATCTGCCGCCAGAACCGCGGGCATTTCGTCCGGGACCCGGAAGTGGCCGAGACCGACATCCGCCACGTGCTGCCTGCGACGCAGGAGATCATTTCGCAGTTCTCCGATCTGCTGAGCCAGATTTCAGACGCGGCGGTCGATCATTCGATCACGAAGAACGAGGCGAAGGACATCCGGGAGATCTGGGACAAGCTGAAGAGCTATGCGGAAGGATTCGTCCGCTGCTGTGAGAAGGGTGACTTCGAGCAGATGGCGCACATCCCGCCGCCTTCGAAGGGACCGGAGCGGTTGTCGGTGGAGTGAGGGATTCTATCCGATCAGCGCGCCTGCGGCTTGCTGGTTCCCGCCGACGGCGGTGATGACGGCTTGCGGGTGCGCGCCGGATTTCACGGCCTCGACGGCGGCGACGAATTGCAGCGCGGAGGAGGCGCCCATGGATTCGCCGAGGACGCGGCGCGGGGAAAGCCTCGGGCCGGTCCATGAGGACCAGGCGGATTCTTCCGCGGCGTCGATGCGGGAGTTTCCGATCGTGCCGTCGACCCACAAGGTGGAGCCGTCATTTCCGGCGGCGACGAGTTCGCGGATGCGGACGGCGGCTTCGGAACGGGAGAGGGAGGAGAAGGAAACGGGATCCGGAAGGCGGAGAAGCAGGGGGCCGGCGTCGCTCTTTTCGAGATAGATGGCTCCGGCACCTTCAGCGGGGACGTAGCTGCGGGAGTAGTGGAGCAGGGCCTCGGCGCTGAGCCAGTCGAGCTCTTCGCTGGCGACGACGACGCAGCCATCGACATCGCCGCGGAGGAGCCACTCGGCCGCGAGATCGATGCCGGTGAAGAAGCCGGTTCCATCGGTGACGAGGGTGTCGTTCGGCGAACGGCCGCCGATCATCGCGGAAAGGTGGCTCGACGGCGCGTTGAAGACGGTTTCAGGAAAGAGGATCGGGCTGGCGACGGATGGGTCCGCGAGGACTTCGCCGAAGAAGCGGTTCGAGTAGTTCACGCAGCCGTTGGTGAGCGTGAAGATGACGCCGACGCGGAGTTCGCCGGCGATGCTGGCGGCGACGCGATCGGGGCCGAGCGCTTCCATCGTCGCGGCGGCGGCGAATTTCGAGATCGGGCTGGCGCGGCGGAGGCGTGCGAATTTCGGAACGGCGCTGTTGTCCTGCGGAACGCGGAGGACCTTGGTGCTGACGACGCCGCCATCGAGCGGACGTTCGATTTCCGAAAGCGGGGCGATCGTGCCGGACTCGAGCGCGGCCATCATGGCGGCGACGCCCCATCCGGATGGAGTGACGGCGCCGGTGCCGGTGATCGAGAGGCTCATCGCGCGCCCTCCTTTGCGAAGATGAGCGTGGCGTTCGCGCCGCCGAAACCGAAGGAATTGGTGAGCACGTGGGTCAGCGAGGCCTCGCGGGGTTCGCGGATGAGCTCGAAGGCGCAGACGGCGTCGGCTTCACGGACGTTGAGGGTGGCGGGGCGGAATTGTTCCGCGCGGGCGATGAGGCAGATGACGGATTCGACCGCACCCGCGCCGCCGAGAAGGTGGCCGATGGCGGATTTGGTGGAGCTGACCTTGATCTTTCCGACGTTGGCGCCGGCCCAGCGTTGGATGGCGTTTCCTTCGGCGACGTCGTTGAGCGGGGTGCCGGTGCCGTGGGAGTTGATGTAGTCGATCTGATCCGCGGTGATGCCGGCCATGTCGCAGGCGGAGGACATCGTGATCAACGCGGCGTCGCCTTCCGGATGCGGCTGGGTGAGGTGGTGGATGTCGGTCGATGCGCCGTAGCCGAGGATTTCCGCGAAGACATGGGCGCCGCGTGCTCTGGCTGATTCGGCGGATTCGACGATGACGAAGCCCGCGCCTTCGCCGAGAGCGAGGCCATCGCGGGCGGCGTCGAAAGGACGGGGGATGCCGGACGGGCTGAGGGCCTGCAGGGAATCGAAGCCGGCGAAGACGAGCTGCGAAAGGGCGTCGTAGCCGCCGGCGAGCACGCGATCGGCTTTACCGGATCGGACGAGATGGAAGGCCTGGCCGATGGCGTTCGCGCCGGAAGCGCAGGCATTCGAGACGATGCGCATCGGACCGCTGACGCCGAGCTGGCGCGTCATCTCGGTGAGCTGCCGTTGGGATTGATACATCTCGATGCGCTCGAACTGCGAATGGCGTTTGCGGTCGGTGCGGAAGGAGTGCTTGTAGTATTCCTCGCCGATCGGCATGGCGGCGGCGGAGGTGCCGATGATGACCGGCATTTCGCCGCCATTGATGCCTGCGGAGACCAGCGCCTCGCGGGCGGCGAGAAGTGCGAGCCGGGTGCCGCGGTCCATCCTCGACCATGCGCGTTTCGCGACACCGGACGGAGGGTTTTCAGGAAGGTTCACCTGCCCCGCGGTGCCGACGCGTTGGCGTGAGACATCGAACAAGGTGATCGGTGTGAAAGCGGTGCGGCCTTCACGGAAACCGGCGGCGTTTTCCTCCCAGTCCATGCCCATCGGCGAGACGATCCCCGCGCCGGTGACGACCACGCTGCGTGGATCGGTCGGTGAAGGGGAGTCGTGAAAATAGGCCACTGGGAAATCTTGGAAAGTTAAGGCTCGTCAGAGTGGGGCGCGCGTAGCTACGGACTGCCGCACACGTTGTCAAATGCTCTATCTCCGTTGGCTGGAAACCTCAAGGCGGCATGCCGCCCGCACCGCTGTTTTCGACGGCGGGCATTCCGTGACTTTCGCGGAGTTGGCTGCGATGGTGGAGGCTGCGGAGGACTCTAACAGAACGGTCGTCGCGCGGACGGGAAGCATCCGGTTCTTCGTCGATTTGTTGAGGGCGTGGAAGGACGGAAAAACCGCGCTGCCATTGGAAAAGGATGCTCCGGAGCCGGTTCTCAAACTGACGCCGCCGGAGGAGGCCCGGCTGGTCAAATACACGCCCGGCGCGAGCGGGGTGCCGCGGGCGATCTTTTTCAATGACGCGCAGTTGATCGCCGATGGCGACCGGCTTTTCCAGGCGATGGGACTTTCGGCCCAGGTCCCGAATCTGGCGGTGATCTCGCTGGCCCACTCCTATGGATTTTCGAATGTCGTGCTGCCGCTGGTTCTGCACGGGGTGCCGGTCAGTCTGGCGCCGGTTCCTTTTCCGCGGGTGATCGAGGAGATCTGCGCGAAGCACGAAAAGATCGCGATCCCGGCGGTGCCGTCGATCTGGAGGGCATGGCACCGGGCGGGGATCCTGAAGA
>DATLIO010000118.1:0-3085 GCA_035539355.1 Luteolibacter sp. | reverse complement strand
CCGATCAGGGGATCCTGGCTCCAATGAAGCTCATCGACGTCGCGGTTGTACCATGTCTGGTTTTTCCAATGGAACCGCCCGTCGGTCGTCGAGCCGGAGTAGGTCAGTTCGAGTGACGTGCCATAACGGTCGTCGTGGTCGCTGAGCGAGTAGGTCGCACCGGGATGGCCTGCATGATAGATGCCGTCATGGCGGAACATGAACTCCAGACGGTCACGGTCGTTGATCTCGTAGCCGAGGGTCAGGTTGGCCGAACGTTGCTTGTAGTCGGTGTTCGGCTGATGGCCCGGACTGCCGCGGCCGGTATCATAGTCACCGCTGGCCGTGGCTGACAGTTCGAGATAGTAATCGAGTTTCCCTTGCTTGCCGCCGTGTTGGACGATCTCAGAGAACCGGTTGAACGAACTGAAGATCGATGTCAGTTCGGTGCCTTGGAAAACGGTGGCGTCCTTGGTCTTCAGGTTGATGACCCCGCCGAGGGCGGAGCTGCCATGGAGCACGGATGAAGGTCCGCGGATGACTTCGATGGCATCGATGTCATGCAACGATATTTTCCCGAGGTTCGCCGTGCCGGACGATCTGCCGTTGATGAGGATCTGGATCTCCGCCGCATCGCTCCACGCCTGTCCGGCCCCGAGTGTTCCGGCGCCGCGGAGGTTCACCGCGGAATGGGCGACGGATACCTCCTGCACCATGCCCAACGCGTTGTTCCGGAAAAAATCCGTGAGCTGGCGGGGAACGGGGGCGTCGAATGTTTCCTCGTCGAAGGACCGGTAGGTGGCCGCGGATGCGGACGGCTCATCGGCGGTGCTGGAAACGATGATCTCGTCCAGTTCCTCGGCATGACAAGGAACGAGCGCGCATAGAATGATGACTGGATGAAGTCCTTTCCGGTGATCCCACACGGGCCGGAGCCTTGATGGTGGTCCGTTTCAGGACAAGAGGTGGAAATCCGTATTTTCGTGGCAAATACGGAGCAACGAATCACTCGGCGCGGGAAAGCCTGGAGATACCCCGTTTGAGAAGCTGTCCGTCGACGGAGGTGGCGATGTTGTCATCGAGGTAGACGGTGAAATCCTCCTCGGCGAATTCGATCGAGTGGAGCTCGCCGACCTTGGAATCGAAGGCTTCGATGAGCGACTTCATGTTGCGGATCTCCTTGCCGTTGACCTTTTTGACAATGAGGTTGCGGAGACGCTCGTAGCCGATGGTCGCAGGGGTGGGGATGGAGCCGCTGAGGAAGATCACGCGGTCGGCCTTGTCCTCGAATTTTTCGGGGTTCTCGTAAGCGTCGAGAAGATTGAGCGGTGCGCGCTGGCGCCATTCCTCGCCGAAGGCTTCGAGCAAGCCGCGGGAAAGTTCCTGGAAAACGAATCCGCCTTTGACGAGGAAGTTCGGTGCCTTGCCGAACGCGTAGCTGGGCACGAGTTTCGTATCTTCTTCCTCGCGGCTGAGCGTGGCCTTGATTTCAAGCGGTTCGCCGTTGCGGAGGATGGAGAGGGTGATGGAATCGCCGACGTTCTTCTCACCGCGGACCAGGTGGCCCCATGAGAGGTTGCCGTAATTCGGATGTTCGTAGTAGCCGCGGCGATCGATCTTCTTGCCGTCGACGGCGAGGATGACATCACCCTTCCGGACGCCCGCGGCCTGGGCGGCGCCTTTTTTCCGGACGTTGTTGACGTAGATGCCGCCTTCGGTTTCCGGAAGCTTCAGCCACGCGCGGAATGATGCATCCTCGGTGCGTGCGATGGCGACGCCGAGACTCGGGAAACCCTTGTAGTTGCCGGCTTTCGCCTGGCTGAGGAAGCGGTTGATGATGTCGGTGGAGGCGACGTCGGAGATCTGGTCTTCGGCGTCGTAGCTGACGAGGATGCCGGTCAGCTTGCCGTTGCGGAGGACAGGCAGCGAATAGCTGCTTGCGGCGCTCTGCATGGAGGCTTTGACCATGTAGGTCAGGAAACTTTGGTTCGGCAGGAAGTGCTCGGAGACATCGATGCTCTGCAGCAAGCCGGCGGTGAGGAGCGGCACGCCGTTGTCTTCGACCTGGAAGATCTCCACCGCGTCACCGATCGCGGGAGGAGCGGCGATTTCGAGCGGAGTGGTGTTTTCAAAAAGGGCTTTGCCTTCCGCTTCATCCGACGGTCCGAGAAGGGCGAGGTTCGCTTCGTAATCGACGGCGATGACCTTTGCCTGGGCGAAGCGGGTGCCATCGGTGGATTCCAGTTCGAGGAAGGTGGCGTCCGCGACCAGTTCGGCGGTGGTCAGGACTTGCGAAGGGGCGACCAGTGCGGCCAGGGCGCGGCGCTGGGAGGCGTCGGCTTTTTCCCACGGCTGGCTCGGGTTCCATGCCTGTTGCGTTGAATTCACCCGGACGACCGATGATTTGAAATCGACGGGAGCCGGACGGGTGTCGCCGGCGGTGACTGCGATTTCCGGAGTCGGCGCCTCGACGGGGGCTTCGGTCGCGGTTTGTTTGGGCGGCTGGCAGGCGGTGAGAAGGACAGCGGGCAGCAGGAAGGTGAGCGGGCGCATGGGAAAGGGTGTCGTGGATCGTTTCTATCAGCGGAGTCCGAGGACGTCCTGCATGTCGTAGAGACCGGCCGGTTTGTCCTGAAGCCAGACGGCGGCGCGCACGGCGCCGGCCGCGAAGGTCAGGCGGGACGATGCCTTGTGGGTGAGTTCGACGCGCTCGCCATCGGCCGCGAAGAGGACCGTGTGATCACCGACGACATCGCCGCCGCGGAGCGTGTGCATGCCGATTTCACGCGGTTTCCGCGGACCGATGTTGCCGAAGCGCCCGTGGGTGATGTCGTCCTTGTAAGAAGTGGCGGTTTCCTCGTTGAGGATTTCAAGCAGCGTCCGGGCGGTGCCAGAAGGAGAGTCGATCTTGTGCTTGTGGTGCATCTCGGTCACCTCGATGTCGAAGCGGTCCTGCGTGAGGATCTGGGCGGCTTTCCGCGTGAGCCAGAAAAGGGTGTTCACGCCGATGGAGAAGTTCGGGGCGTAAACGATCGGCAGCTTCTCCGAAGCCTCGCGGATCGCAGCGCGCTCTTCATCGGTGTGACCGGTGGTACCGATCACGAGG
>DATLIO010000117.1:0-5729 GCA_035539355.1 Luteolibacter sp. | reverse complement strand
GCGTTACAAGGCCCGTCTCAAGACCCTGCTGCTGAAACCTTCGTTGCTTGAAGGCGGTGCCACGAAAGTCGTCGTCACCAATCTCCACGGCACCGGTGGTCACATCGTCGTGCCGATGCTGCGCGGTTTCGGATTCGAAGTGACGACCGTTCCCGAGCAGGACATCCAGGACGGACGCTTTCCGACCGTGGAATCGCCGAATCCGGAGAACGCCCCGGCATTGAAGATGGGCATCGACCTCGCGGACGCGACCGGCGCGGAAATCGTGATCGGCACCGATCCGGATGCGGACCGCATGGGCGTCGCCGCCCGCGATGCTTCGGGAAAAATGGTGCTCCTCACCGGCAACCAGATCGGCTCGCTGATGGCGTGGTACCGCTTGAAGACCGCTTTCGAAATCGGCTGGCTCACCCCTTCTAACCGCACCCGCGGTGTGCTCATCAAAACTTTTGTGACGACGGAACTGCAGCGCTCCATCGCCGATGGTTTCGGTGTCAGCATCGTCGACACGCTCACCGGCTTCAAATACATCGCCGAGAAGCTCCGCAAATACGAAGACGCGATCCCCGCCGACAAGAAAGGCGCGGGTTACCGCACGCTCAGCGAAGACCAGACCCGCGCGCTCCGTCTCGAGTATTCACGGTTCTTCGTTTTCGGCGGTGAGGAAAGCTACGGTTATCTCGGTTCCGACGCGATCCGCGACAAGGACGCGAACGGTGCCGCGGTGATGTTCGCCGAAGTGGCGGCCTACGCGAAATCGGTTGGCAAGACCCTGCCCGAACTGATGGACGATGTTTACACCGAATACGGGTATCACCTGGAGGTTGGCAAATCGCTCACGCTGGAAGGTGCCGATGGTGCCGCGAAGATCCAGGCGCTCGCCAATTCGTATGCGAGCAATCCGCCGGAAGTGGTGGACGGCTCGCCGGTCCTGCGGGTGCGTGATTTCGCGAAGCAGGATCTCTATGACCAGGAAGGTGATCTGATCCCCAAGGAGAAGATGCTTTTCGTCGATCTCGAAGACGGCCGCTCGTTCGCGGTCCGTCCATCCGGCACGGAGCCGAAAATCAAATTCTACCTTTTCGGCAAGGCCGCCCCCGGTGGTGATCTTGCCGCCACCAAGAAGCAAGTCACCGATGGACTTGCTTCCTTGTGGCGCTGGATCGAAGCGGACGCCGCGACACGGGGATGAAATGATTTTCGCGGCATCCGGGCTGGATCTCCAGCTTGTGCTTCCGGACATCCGGAATTTCCACGCCCCGGGAGCCATGGTTCCGCCGGTGGGTCCCGGGCTGAAAAAGCAGGATTCGCTTGGCGGTGGGGCGGGGGGCGACGAAGATCCGGGCGTGCTGAAACCTGTCTTCAAAACCGATGCGATCGATGGTCGGCTGGAGTTCAGGGATTCGCTGGCGGATTGGTTTCTGAAGAATGGGAAGGACTACCCGTGGCGGAGGACGAGCGATCCCTATGCGGTGCTGGTTTCCGAAGTGATGCTGCAGCAGACGCAGATCGCGACCGTGCTGGGGAAGGGGTTTTTCAACCGCTTCCTCGAGAGGTTTGCGGACGTGGAGACACTCGCCCGGGCGGGGGACGAGGTGTTGCTGAAAACATGGGAAGGGTTGGGATATTATCGCCGGGCGCGGATGTTGAGGGAGACGGCCAAAGCGGTGCTTGAAAGGCATGAGGGGGCTTTTCCAAAGGAAACGGACGAGTTGATGGCGCTGCCGGGAATCGGGCGTTACACGGCGAACGCGGTGAGGGCCTTCGCATTTGATCTGCCATCGGCGGTGGTGGATGGAAACGTCTCACGGGTGGTGTCGCGCCTGATGGATCATCGGGGAGCGGTTGATGAAACCGACGGCATCCGGAAGATATGGAATTGGACGGAAGCTCTCGCTGATCCGGAGAGGCCGCGGGTTTTCAACTCCGCGTTGATGGAGCTGGGGCAAACGATCTGCCGGCCGGGTGTGCCGGATTGCCTGTCATGCCCGGTCGCTGGTTTCTGCAGGACGCGCGAGCCGGAATCGCTTCCGGTGAAGCGGAAGAAAACGGCGGTCACGGAAGTGGCCGAACATGCGATCTGGCTGCGGGACAAAAAGGGCAGGGTGTTGATGCACCGCGAAGCCGGGAAGCGCAGGCAGGGTTTGTGGCGGTTGCCTTTGAAGACGGAAGACGAGGTGAAAGGACTGCCGATGAAATACAGGAGCCGTTATACCATCACCCGTTATCGTGTGACCCTTGAGATATGGGATGCCGGAGTGGCCGGCAAAGGGATCGGAATCACCTCAGGTGACGAATGGAAGGAGATCACCGAGCTGGCTTCATTGCCGATGCCTTCGCCTTTCCGCAGGGCGATCGATGAAATGACGGCCGATATTCAAAATGGCATGTGACGCGGGGCTCCGGTTGTGCTTCCCTTGCGGCGGATGCAACGTCTCACGCAGCTCGCGATTCTTGGTCTGGGAATGCTTTTCGCCGGAGGCTGCGCGCAGGTGCCCGCACCCGATCCGGCTTCACCGGGACCGATGGCCCGGCAGATCGTCGCGGAGCGGGCGAGCCTGGTGCTCGTGACGAAGAAGGAGCATCTCACGTCATGGCAGGGACGCAGCTTTTCTCCTGAGACCGCGCCGAAAGATGCCGACGGAGGTTCGGCGGCGCCCATTTCGGCGGATGGTTACTTTCTCACCGCGGACCACGTGCTTTCGAGGATGGAGGGTAAGAACGTGTTCGTTTTCTACGGTCGGGGCGGGAAATTTCTCGTGAACAAGGCGCGTGTCGTCTGGCGTTCCTCGCAGGCCGATCTGGCCTTGCTGCATGTTCCGGCGAAGACGCCCTACCACTACGAATGGACCCCGGCCGAACAATGGCTGCCCGAGGGGACGGAAGTGATCCACGGCGGGGTTTCGACAGGCTATCGTTCGGGGAAAGGAAAACTCAGCACCAGCCTCTCGCCGGAAGGGCCGTTCACCGGGGCACGGAAATTCAAGATCGATATCCCGTTGTTGCCCGGGGACAGCGGCGGACCGGTGGTCAACGCGGTGGGGCAGTTGGTGGGAATCAATTCCGCGGTCGAATTCCTGGTGCCACTGGAGACAGCGTTTTTCGTCGATTCCGAATGCACGCGGCCGAACACGCGGCAGATCGCGAACCTGATCAAGGCCGACCGCGGCAAACGCCGTTGAGGCCGTTCTGAAGAATCGCTGGCGCGACGGACAATCAGGGTATATTGGGAGCGTGATGTTGTTTGCGAAAATTCCGCCGCTGGTTTGCGCCGCCGTTTGTCTGGCGGGTGCCGGATGTGGAATCGCGCCCCGGGAGGACGGAAATCAGATGATGCTCGTGCGGGAAACCCCGGGCACCACCGGGTATCGGAGGCTGATGGCGAAATCCGAGCAATGCGGGGATCTGAAGATCTTCATCGGCGAGAAAGGTCTTCCCGATTTCGTCGCGGAGGCGAACAGCAGCAACCGGGAGTATCTCATTTTCTACTATCTCGACAAGCATCAGGCGTTCGCCTGCCGGTCAAAGACCAGCAATCCCTCGGCGGTGGAGTTCGCCGGTCCTTACCCCATGACCAACGGCGAGTGGAAGTTGCTCACCAGTGTCAAAAAGAAGGCCGACGGCCAGATCGCCGCGCGGTGATCCGGCGGGCGTAACTTCCTTCTTGCGCGGCGGTTGGAGGGTCCTATCTTTGGACCAATCCGGAGGCGCTTTCGCGTGTCCGGGGATCATTAGCATCGGGGCAATTGTCCCATCCAACGAAACCCAACATACCAAAAACATATGAAAACGCATCGTCGTCTCACGGCGGGCGGCTTCACCCTTGTGGAGCTCCTCGTCGTCATCGTCATCGTCGCCACGCTGGCGGGCCTCGCGTCCCCGGTCGTGCTGAAGAAGCTGAAGGAAGGTGATCGCATCCAGGCGATCAGCAACTCCCGCGAAATCTACAAGGCCCTGTTCACGTTCAAGAACGATTACCAGAGCTTCCCGGACAAAACCACCTTCCAGGCGGTCAAGGATGCCACGGAATCGAAGATCCTGCAGACGCAGGGCAACTTCTCGAACGACTATTTCCGCCAGCTCCTCGCTGCGGATCTGGGCAACGAGAAAATCTTCTACGCCAAGGCCGCCGGCATCAAGAAGCCGGACAACGCCTTCAACACCGCCGCCAACGCGCTGCAAGCCGGTGAAGTCGGCTTCGGCTACGTTCTGGACAAAGGCGTGTCGCTGGATGACTCCAACACCGACCGTCCGATCTTTGTCGCTCCTCTCGTGCGCGGCTCGGCCGAACTGTTCGATGCTGGCCCGTTCTCCGGTAAAGCGGTCTTCCTTCTCCTCGACGGCAGCGTCGATGAAAAGACCATCACCAAGAGCAAGAAGATCGCCATGGGCGGAGGCAAATTCCTCCTTCAGAACGGCGAAGGCACGGTCTGGGGCACCGAAGTGACTCCGAAGATCGCTCCACCGAAAGTGGCTGCGGTTGTCGAGACTCCGGATTCTCCGGACGGCTCTGCTCCTGCGGAAAACATGAACGCCAATCCCTGATTCGCAGATAGTCACTTATTGACACTCAACAGCCGGAAGATCCCCACGGATCTTCCGGTTTTTTGTTTCCGGCGGGCGGGATGCGTCTAGGTTGGGCGCGTGAACGATGATTTTCCGATTTCTCCGCCGCGGGCGTGGGCTGAGATCGATCTGGCGGCGATGCGCCGGAATCTGGAGACCGCGAGGAAAGCGAGCGGTTGTGATCTGATGGCGGTGGTGAAAGCCGGCGCCTATGGGCATGGACTGGAGGATGTGGCGAAGGCGCTTTCAAAGGAGGACATCCGGTTTTTCGGCGTGGCGAATGTCGGCGAAGCGCGGCGCATCCGGGATGCCGGTGTGGCCACGAGAATTTATCTTCTGGGAGCGACTTGGGCCGAGGAGCGGGAGGAGATCGTCGCCCGCGATTGGACACCGTGTATTTCGTCGATTCCGGAAGCCCGTGAGTTCGATGCGATCGCGGGACGACGTGGGAAAGTCCTGAAAGTCCATCTTGCGGTCGACACCGGCATGGGGCGGGGCGGTTTCGTGGCGGATCATTTGCCGGAGGTTCTTCGGGAACTGAAGCAACTGCCGAATCTGGAGATCGAGGGCATTGGTTCGCATCTTCCATCCGCGGACGAAGATGAGGAATTCACCCGGAAACAATTCGCGAAGTTCGAATCGATCATCGGGGAGCTGGGAGGAGAGGGGATTTTCCGCTGGCGGCATCTGGCGAACAGCGCCGGTCTGCTGGGCTACGAAGGCCCGCTCTGCAATCTGGCGAGGCCGGGACTGATGCTTTACGGGGTTTCGCCGTTGCCTGGATTCCAGGAACGTCTTTCCACGGTGATGTCGCTCAAGTCACGGATCACGCTTGTCCGGACCCTGCCTGCGGGCCACGGAGTCTCGTATGGCCGGCAATTCGTGACGACCAAACCGACGCGGGTCGCAACCGTGGGGGTGGGGTATGGTGACGGTTATCCGCGCCATGTTTCCGGAAAAGGGGCGGAGGTCTGGATCCGCGGAAAGCGGTTTCCCATCCTGGGCCGGATCACCATGGACCAGACGATGGTCGATGTGACCGGGGATGAGTCCGTTTCCGAAGGGGATGAGGTGGAAATGTTCGGCCCGAACCTCCCGGTCGCGGAGATCGCCGAGAAGGCCGGAGTGATCGTTTGGGAAATTTTCACCGGGATCACTCCCCG
>DATLIO010000116.1:0-4901 GCA_035539355.1 Luteolibacter sp. | reverse complement strand
CGATCGCACCTTGTCCGGCGGCGGGATAGAACTCGTCCTCGGGAAGGCGGACGGCATGGAGGCCGGGAATGCCGATGACGGTTTCGCCGTTCGGGAAGATCGGGGTTTCCGGCAGGTAGCCGAGACGGATCAGTCCGGCTTCGGCGAGGAGGATCGCATCATAGAGCGGCTCGGTCGCGACCCTGCGGAGCCGGGTGGGGACGTTGCCGCGGAGATCGATGACGTTGAGGTCGGGGCGGAGCCATTGGATCTGTTTGGCACGGCGGACGCTGCTGGTGCCGACGCGGCCGTTTTTCGGGATCGCGGAAAGGCCGCCGGGTTTGCGGCTGACGAGGACGTCGCGGATGGGGGCGCGCTCAAGGACGGCCGCCACGGCGAAACGGGAGTCGAGGACGGTCGGCATGTCCTTCAGGCTGTGGACGGCGAAATCGATGTCACCGCGGTCGAGCGCTTCCTCGAGCTCCTTGATGAAGACGCCTTTGTCGAATGTGCCTTCGGCCTTGGCGACTTCGGCCAGGGAGACGTCGGTGCGTTTGTCACCGGTGGTGCGGATGATTTCGCGGTGGACGACGAGGTCGGGATAGGCGGCTGCGAAAAGTTTTTCGGTGGTCGTGGCCTGCACGAGTGCCAGATCGCTGCCGCGGGTTCCGAGGGTGAGGGCAGGAGTGGTGTTGGGAGTGATCATGGATCAGGTTCCGGGAAGGTTCAGTTTGTTCAGTTCGGCCTCGATGATGCGATCACATTCTTCGATCTGGCGGCGGCGGCGGCCGCGCGCGTCTTCGGCCAATTGTTCGAGCGTGTCGATGTCGTAAAGGTAGACTTCCTCGATTTCTCCGACCGCGGGGTCGATGTCGCGGGGCACGGCGATGTCGATGAAGAAGAGCGGGCGGAATTTCCGGGCCCGGCGGGCTTTCTCGACATCCGCCTTCTGGATGATCGTGTGGGGGGCTCCGGTTGAGGAGATGACGACGTCCACACGTTCGAGGACGTGGTGCCAATCGTCGAAGCGCACGGCGCTGCCACCCATTTCGGTGGCGAGTTCCTCCGCGCGTTCGAAGGAGCGGTTGGTCACGAAAATCGATTTCGCGCCGCGGGAAACGAGGCTCTGGGCGGTGAGCCGGCTCATTTCACCGGCACCGAGGATCATGACCTCGCTGTCCTTCAGGTGGCCGAAAATTTTCTCCGCGAGATCGACCGCGACGTTGCCGATGGAGGTCGAGCCTTCCTGGATGGAGGTCTGGGTGCGGACTTTCTTGCCGATGCCGAACGCGCGTTGGAAGACGCGGTTCAGGATGCCGCCGGTGGTGCCTGCCTTGAGCGCGGCGTCGTAGGATTGCTTCACCTGGCCGAAGATCTCGGTTTCGCCGAGAACCATCGAATCAAGGCCGCTGACGACCTGGCAGAGGTGTTTCACCGCTTCGTGCTTTTCGAGGCGGTAGAAATGGGTGAGGTCGTCCGGAGCGAGGTTTTCGCGGTTGGCGAGACCGGCTTCGAGACGTTCGAGCGCGGATTTTCCGCTCGGCGCGGCGAGGTAGAATTCGGTGCGGTTGCAGGTGGAGATGACGACGCCTTCGGTGACGTCCGCCAGCGTGGTGAGTTCGCCGGCCGCTTCACCGAGCTTGGTCGTGCCCACGGCGAACCGCTCGCGCACCTCGACGGGGGCGGTCCGGTGATTCAATCCCAGGCAGACCAGTTCCATTCAGACAAAAGCAAATACCAGCAGTGACATGACGAACAATACCACCGCCGTGGACGAAATCCTTCGCCCGGTCAATCCCCGCACTCGTTTCATGCCCAATAACATCGCGTAGGCGACCCAGACGGCGAGCGCCGCGATGAAGTGGCCGTTGAATCCTTGGTGAGGCATCAGGAAGCCGGCCACGATCCCGACCGTCAGCAGCCCGAGACCGAGCCAGAGCAGGCGTTCGACCGAAACAAGGAGTTCCCGGACAGGCGGCAGGTTCTTGAACAGACCGCCATTCAGGTGGTGTTCCTTCAACTGGCGGTCCAGCACGAGGAACATGATGCCCGCCACCGCGGCGAGCGCGAAAGCTCCGTAACCGAGAACGGAGGTGGCGGCGTGGGTTTCACCCCAGGCCGTCGTGTTCTGGGCGCGGGCCGGATTCGCCGTCAATACACCCGGGATCAGCGCAACCCCTTGGAAAACGACGACCACCGGAGCGGTGAACACTCCCAGAAGCGAGATCCGGTAGGCCGGACCGACGAGAATGTAGAAAAGGGTCAGCGACCAGGCGAGGAAAGCGAGCCGCTCGCCCCAATCGCCGAGGGGACAGGCTCCGCGGGCTTCTCCGCGGATCGATAGGAAGGCGAGCTGGCAGGCGAAGGCCGCGATCATCCAGAGAACCGTCCAAGGGTTGCGGGCACCATGCCGCAGGGAAACGATGCCCCAGACCCCGCCCGCCGCCGCGAGTAGGGTTGCCGCCAAAAGCATCCAGCGCTCCATGCCCCTTCCAATGGCGCTCCCGGAGCCCCGGCGCAAGCCCGAAGGTTCCGTGGAGAAAGTTGTATCCATTCCTTTGACGTCATGACAATCCGCCGTAGGTTTGAAACAATCCCGGAAATTGCGGGATGTTCCAACCAACGACGATCATGAAAACGAAACTTTGGATACCCGCCGTGGCTCTGCCGCTGATGTTCGCTTCGTGCGAGAAAAAGACGGCTGAAGATGCCTATTCCGAGCAGGCCAAGGAGGCGCTCGATACGGCGAAGAAGGAAACCGGGGAAGCTGCCAAGAAGGCTGAAGCAGCCCTTGATAAAGCCGGGGACAAGCTCAAGGAGGCTTCCGAGGCCGCCGGGGACAAGTCCAAGGAACTCTACGACAAGGCGAAAGAGGATGTGAAAGATGCCGCCGAAGCCACCAAGGACGCCGCGAAAGAGACGAAGGACAAGCTTAAGGACGCGGTCACTCCGGCCCCGCCACCACCGGTCGTCATTCCGGAAAACACCCCTCCAGCCCCTCCCCAATAACCGCTCCGATTTCCGGGGATTTCAGCCGTCGCCCGCGAGGACGACGGCTTTTCCCGTGATATGAGTCGGAATTTTTGCACGGATTTCCTGTTAGGAAGGCATGGGATGCGCTACCGGGTATGGGAATCGGCGGCGGATGGTCCGCTCCGGCACATCACTTCACTGAATCTGATTTCATGAGCACGATCACGACCAAGGACGGGACGACGATTTACTTCAAGGACTGGGGTCCGAAAACGGGCAAACCGGTGACTTTCAGCCACGGATGGCCGCTTTGTTCGGATGCGTGGGAGGCGCAGATGTTTTTCCTGGCGTCCCACGGCTACCGCTGCATCGGCCACGACCGGCGCGGTCACGGACGTTCCAGCCAGCCTTGGGATGGAAATCACATGGATCAATATGCGGATGATCTGGCGGAGCTTTTTGAGGCGCTCGATCTGAAGGACGCGGTCATGATCGGCCATTCGACCGGTGGCGGTGAAGTCGCCCGTTACATCGGCCGCCACGGCACCGCACGGGTTTCGAAAGCGGTGCTGATGGGGGCGGTTCCGCCGATCATGCTGAAAACCGAAGCCAATCCCGGCGGTCTGCCCATCGACGTGTTCGATGGTTTCCGCGCGGCGTATCTCAAGGATCGCGCCCAGTTCTTCCTCGATGTGGCGACCGGCCCGTTCTTCGGTTTCAACCGGCCGGGAGCGGCCGTTTCGGAAGGATTGATCCGCTCGTGGTGGACGCAGGGGATGATGTCCGGCCACAAGAATGCCTACGATTGCATCAAGGCGTTCTCGGAAACGGATTTCACCGAGGATCTGAAGAAATTCGACGTGCCGACCTTGATCGTCCACGGCGATGACGACCAGATCGTGCCGATCGGCGCCTCGGCGATGATTTCCTCGAAACTGGTGCCGGGGGCCACGCTGAAGATCTATCCCGGCGGCTCGCACAGTCTCGGCGACACGGCGAAAGATCAGTTGAATGCGGATCTGCTCGAGTTCATCCAGTCCTGAAGGGGCTGGGGAATGAGATTGTGATTTCGTGGAAACGGGGGCATCGTCCGATCCGGTGAACATCGGACGGACAGCCCTGATCGTTTGGACCGGCAGCCTCTTGACCGGGGCTGCGCAGGTCGACATTCCGTCGAACCCGCTGGTGGGTCCGAAGAAATATGAAACCCGGAAAGTCGGCGGTGCCGTCGATCCGGGGGCGAAGATCGAAAGCATCGAGCAAGGGGGGAAGGGAACGGGCATCCAACGTTATGTGACCCATGTGATCCTTTTCGAACCAAGGATCTGGACCAGCGGCGACGGCCGGACCGTGACCGCGACCTTGATCGCCTTCGAAGATCTCGAAGCGGAAGGGCCGATCGGAGGGCCTCCGCCGAAAATGCCATCTCCTCCCGAACGTCCGACGGTCGTGAAGGACGGGAAAATCCGGGTGTTGGTGAACCGGAAGCCGATGGAGATGGTTTTGACCAACCTCGTGGTCGCCGATCAGGAATTCATCGACAGCATGCGCGTGGCGATCGCCACCAAGGCGGAGCGTCCGAAGTAGCGGTCACTTTTTCAGCTCCCCGGCCGTCCACATCGTCGTGCGTGAAGCGGTTTCCTGACGGACGGCTTTGACCTGATCCGGAGTGACCGGTGATGCCTTGTTTCCGAAAGCGGAGCGGACATAAGTCAGGACGTCGGCGGTCTGCTGGTCGTCGAGACCCATCGGAGGCATCGGGATCGGAGTGGTGGTACCATATTCCTTTCCGGAAACCGTGATGGGCCCGTTGATCCCGTGAAGCAGGATCCTGATGGAAATCGTCGCGTCGGGATGGTTGATCCAATCGTTCGGCGTGAGAGGAGGATAAACACCGGGAAGTCCCGCGCCGCTGGACTACCTCAACACGCACGGCACCTCGACGCCAC
>DATLIO010000115.1:0-6872 GCA_035539355.1 Luteolibacter sp. | reverse complement strand
GATCCCGACCAAGATCTTGTCTCACGTGCCCAGGAAGGAGATACGCGTGCCTTTGACGCGTTGATCCTCAAGTACGGCGACAAGCTGTACGGTCTTGTCTACAACATGACCAATCACAAGGAGGACACCCATGACCTCCTTCAGGACATTTTCGCGAAAGCCTACCAGTCCCTGAGGAAATTCAAGGGCCACTCGACTTTCTACACCTGGATTTACCAGATCGCCACGAACCAGACGCTGAATTTCCTCAAAAAGCGGAAAAGACGCAGCGCGGTGAGTCTGAGCGACGACGATTCCGGGGTACAGCAGGATCCGGCGCTCATCGATTCCACTCATGGGGCGAACCCGGAAGAGAAGAGTCGGATCGCGGAACTACAAAAAAGATTGAACGATGCGATGATGAGGCTGTCTGAGTCCCATAGAATGGTCGTGACGATGTATGACATCCAAGGAATGCCCCATGGCGAGATTGCCAAGGTTCTGGGCACATCCGAGGGTACGGTGCGGTCGAGGCTGCACTATGCGCATCTTCAGCTCCAATCGGCACTCCAAGACAGCTGGGAGGAAAGATTTTAAATTTTCCTTGTCGCGTGTTTAAATATTTTGTAATTCCTAACCATCAACAGCAGTGAAACCGACTCTCGAACAACTTGAGAATCTGATGGCCCTCCGGCGCGAAGAGCGTCCCGACGAAGGTTATTGGAAGGATTTCCTCTGTGAGTTCCACCAGAGACAGCGCGAGGAAGCGGCCAAGAGGTCCGGTCTTTCCGCGATGGCCGAGCGTGCAAAGGAATGGTTCGGCAATCTCGGCCCTTCCAAATGGGCCTACGGTGCCGGTCTTGCCTATGCCGCGGTGGCGATTGGGGCTCTGTTGAGTCCGAAATCTCCTGACATCGAGCATTCGATGCCCACGACTCCCGTGAACCGTCAGGTTCCGATCGAGAAGCCGGTGCGTGCGGAGCAGCTCAATCAATTGGATCTGAGCCCTTCGACCCAAGGGGCTGCGGGCGAGCAGGTTTTCTGAGCCACCATCCTGTAAAGGCTGTGGACCTGTTACGGACGCTCACAACGAGTGCCACCCGGCGGATCGCCATGGGTTTTTTGACTGCGGGAACACTTTGTTTCCAATGCGTCGCGGCTGACGATGATCGTTGGACGGTCAATTTTCAGGTCGAGGGCAAAGGTGTGGGATCGACCGCCGTGGCCCTTGGAGGGCCGAAGGGGCCTGTCCTGGTGACGGTGGCTTTGCATGGTGGCGATCTTTCCCAATCCGCGGTGCAGCTGGGGGATCGCCGGATTTCAGCCAAACTGGCGGGTTATGATGCCGTTTCACGGTTGTGCTTTTTCCGGCCGTCGGACGCGGGGGCAATCAAGGCTCCGGATTGGAGGCCGAACGCTCCGATCCAGAAAGGCTCCATTCTGACCGCCCGATCGGGAAAAATCGAAATCCTTGGTAAAGTCGACGGGTGGGTGAATCGCGTGGGTGGAAAAATCCTCCCCTTGGCGCTGGTCAGGGTGGGTTTCGGCGGAACGATCCCCGCTCCGGGCACCCCCCTGTTGGACGAATCGGGGAAAGTCGCTGCGGTGGTGTTCCAGAAAGGGGACAACGAAAACTGCATCTATGCGATTCCCGCCGAAGCGGTGCATCGGGTGGCGAAGGATATCACGGGCAAGGGGCGGTTGGTGAGAGGATGGCTCGGTGTTTCCCTGAGGGTGGAAAACGAAGCGCCCAAGATCGTCAGGATTTTTCCAGGATCACCTGCGGCGGACGTCGGCATGAAAGAGGATGATCTGATTTCGAAAATCGGCGGCCGTGATGTTTCGAACTACGCCGAGGTGGCGAACGCGTTTTTTTATGTGGTTCCCGGAGAGCCGGTGGATATCGAGGTGAACCGTGGAGGGAGTGTCCTGGCGTTCACCTTGATGCCGACGGGTGAAAAGCCGGGGAACTGAGGTTGATCACGGGGCGCCTTTGTTAAGAATCGGCGCATGGGAATTGTTCTGGCATCCGGATCGCCGAGAAGGCGCGAGCTTTTGGAAGAGGCGGGCGTCGGCTTCGTCGTGAAAGTTTCGCCGGCGGAGGAGATCCACGATGAATCGATGGCTCCGGAAAAACTGTGTGAAGCGAACGCCGAATTGAAGGCGGCTGCGGTGGCCGCGGAGTTTCCCGACGAAATCGTGATCGGGGCGGATACGCTGGTTTTCATCGGAGGCAGGGCGTTGGGAAAACCGAAAAGCCTCGCCGAGGCGAAGGAAATGCTGCGTGGGCTTTCCGGTAAGACCCACCGGGTGTGCAGCGGGGTCTGCATGATTTTTCCGGGCGATCGTCGGGAGCTTTTCCACGGGCTGACCGAAGTGGATTTCCGGGATTTCGACGATGGTGTCATCGACGCTTATTTTTCAAAAGTGAATCCGCTGGATAAGGCCGGAGCTTATGGAATCCAGGAACATGGCGAGATGTTGGTCGCGGGGATCCGCGGAAGTTTCGACAATGTGATGGGGTTGCCGGTCGATCTGGTTTTGCGGCGGCTCGGCCGTTGAAGCCTCCAGCCGGGGCTTGCGGACACCGGTGGGATGGAGGATGATCGGCTCATGGAGGTGCTGCACCGCTATCCGCTGATTTTCAACCCGAAGGCCAAGAGCCAGAAGGGCGAGCGGACGTTGCGTTTCCTGATGAGCCATGCGAACCGGTTCGCGCTCTATGCGACGAACAACGAGGACGAAGCGCGTGAACTGGCGAAGCGGTTTGCCTCGGAAGGCGAACCGGTCGTGATCGCAGCGGGCGGTGATGGGACTTTGAATGCGGTCGTCAAAGGACTCGCCGGGACCGAAACCGCGTTGGGTGTGATCCCTGCGGGAACGATGAATGTTTTCGCGCGGGAACTCGGCATTCCTTTCGACAATCTCCCGAAATCATTCGACGTCATCGAGCGCGGGCATGTGCAGGAGATCGATCTTTTCGAGGCGAACCGCGCGCCCTTCATCCAGATGGCCGGTGTCGGCTTTGATGCGATGGTGATTGAGGAAACCACCTGGGAATCGAAGAAGGTGCTTGGTCCGCTCGCATACCTGATGGCGGCGGTGAAGGTGCTGGGTGAGAAGCCGCCGAATATGGAGGTGATCTGCCGTGACGGCCGGCGTGAGGAATGCGTCGCGGTGTTGGCGGGCAACGGCTCGCTTTACGGCGGACAGTTCAAGCTGTTCCGGGCGGCGGACAATCAGGATTCGAAGCTCGATGTGCTGGTCTTCAAGGAAGCCGGTTACAAGCTGGTGATGGATTCACTCAAGGGACTGGCGCTCGGTGGCGTGGATCTCGCGGCATCGACGAGTTATTTCCAGGCGGATGAATTCATCGTCCGGGCGAACCGTGAAGTGCCGGTGGAGGTCGATGGTGAATTGCTCGGAAGGTATGATGAGGTGAAATTCGCGGCCGGGAGCCGCAAACTGCGGGTCATCGCTCCGGAAACACCGGAAGGCAGCCGGTTCGCCGAAGCGGTGAAAGCGCTGGTCCAATGGACGCGTAGGCCGCCGGAGCTGCTGGAGTCGCCGAGGGCATGAAGAAGAAAGTTCAGAAAGGATTTTTCAGACGTTGGCTGAAGCGATTGTTCGTCGTCGCGCTGCTGATCGGCTTCGTCGTGTTCGGGATCGTGGTCTACGCGAACCTTACGGCGATCTGGTCCGCGCGTGGACGGATTTTCACGGACGTGAAAACACTGCCTCCGGTGAAGGTCGGATTGGTTTTCGGAACGTCGGATAAAGTCGCCGGGCGTGAGAATTTGTATTTCAGATATCGAATCGATGCTGCCGAAGAGGTCTGGAAGGCGGGCAAACTGGAAACGATCATCGTTTCCGGGGACAATCGTTCGAAGTATTACAATGAGCCCGAGAAAATGAAGGCGGCCTTGGTCGCACGCGGATTGCCTGCGGATCGGATCGTCTGCGATTATGCAGGCCTGCGGACGCTGGATTCCGTGGTAAGGGCGAAGGAAATTTTCGGAGCCGACCCGGTGTTGTTCATCAGCCAGCGATTCCAGAACGAAAGGGCCATTTATCTCGCGGATGCGCATGGTATCGAGGCGTATGGATTCGCCTCGCAGGATGTACAGAGCCAGCAGGGGGTCAAAACCAAGATGCGTGAGATCGCGGCGAGGGTGCAGATGTGGCTCGACGTCCACTTTCTCAACACTCGCCCGCGCCATCTCGGCGAGAAGGTCGAGCTTCCCGAGTGATCACTTCTCCTTCGCGGGAGCGGCATTCCAGACTTTCACGTCATCGAAGAAGCCGTCCTTGCCCGCGACTCCGAGTTCGATCTTCGACTTGGTTTCATGACCGATGCCCGGTGATTTGAAAAACGCGACGCCTTTGCCATCGATGCTCACGCGCATCTCGTCACCGATGGTTTCGACGGAAAGGTCATACCATTTCCCGGTCTCGAGCTTCAGCGGGAACTTCACCTGACGGGAGGCGATGATCTTGTTCGCTTCGTCCTTTTTGGCGGGATCCGCTTTCATCAGCTTCAGTTCCTCGTTCTGGTTGCCGTCGCGCTCGTCCATGATCGTGACTCCGTCGAGGCGGACCTGGGCGCGGGAAAGGTGTCCGTAGTGGGAACCCTTGTAGGCGCGATCGTCGAATTCGACATCGATCATGGTCGCGCCTTCGAATTTGATCTTCGCTTCAACGACGCTGTCTTTGGTCGGAATCTCAAGTCCGTGAACCGCGGCATGGGGTTTGACTTCCGGTTTCCCGTCGGCGGCGGGAATCAGTTGGTCGCGGGTCTGGGTGCCTTTGAGCGCGCCATTCTCGACGACGAACGTCGGAACCACGCGATGCCACGGTTTGGCGAGTTCGGCTTTTCCGAAGTCTTCGGCGATCAGAAGCTCCTTCTTCACCGCGATCGGTTTCGACGGAACGCGTGGCAGATCGGCGGCGATGGCGGGAAGGGCGGCAAGCGGAAGCAGAACGAGGGCTCTCATGGGTTGTGAAATCAGGATGATCGTCCCATCGGCGCCGTCCATCTCTTTTCCAGCGGGGTTACCGGAGTGCCCGTCTTTTCCGGTGTGGCAGGACCGAAGCGAAAGACGCGGCGGCCAGCAGGATGGAAGAGGGCTCCGGAACCACTTCGATCGCATCGCTCAGGCGGATGGAATCGAACAGGATCGTCCCTTCTCCACGTGTGAAAGTGATCTTGAAATCATCGAGGATGCCGCCCGTGTTGTTCACGTTCGAAGGATTGTTGCCGATCTGGTGCCAACTGCCGCCGATCTTCGTCCACAGGTCCCAACGATCATCCTGAAGTGTCGCGGTCGAGCCGTCGGGCCGCGTGTAAGCGAGGTCGGATCCGGAGTTGTTGATGCCCCACCAGAGATCAACCCACTGGCCGGCTGCGATGGCATCGGTGCCATCGGTCGCATTGCCGAGATTCGTCGTGTTGTCATGATCCCGGAAACGAAGGCTTCCCGGTGTGCCGGTGGTGAAGTTGATCGAAAAATCGCTGTGCGTGACATCGTTGTCAGGATGGGTGTTTCCGGTGCCGAAAGACGATCCCGCGGCGAACATGACGGAAGTCGTCGCTCCGGCGAGGATGGTCGAAACCTGGAACCGCAATTCGACGAGAAGAAGCGGAGTCGCGAAATCGTCACCGTTGATCGTCAGCGAGCCCGTATTTCCGGAACGGATTCCTTGGATCGCGCCATCTTGGATCGACCAGGAAAGTCCGGCACCGGATGAAGAAACGGCGTCCAATTGGCCGGCTCCCGATCCCACGTAACCGGAGACGAGTGGTGAGGCATCGAAATCCTGCTGCCAAAGAACGGCGGCGTGGATTTCGCCAGCGGTGGAAATCAATGCAGCGGAGGCGATCAACAGGGTCAGTGATTTCATATCCAGATTTAATAATGCGTAAATACTGCGCATTATTAAATGAATCAGATCAAGCGTTCTTCTTGCCGCACAGTTCCCGATTCCTGATTTGGGCCTTTAACGGGCACAGGACCGGCGGCTAACTCGTGGCCGTCCGGATGATCAAAGATTTCTCCCTTTCGTCGCTGATCGCCGGTTTCGTGGCGGTGCTGGTCGGCTTCACCAGTTCGGTCGCGCTGATTTTCCAGGCGACGCATCATCTCGGGGCGACTCCCGATCAGACGGCGTCCTGGCTTTGGGCGCTGGGTGTCGGGATCGGGGTCTCGAGCATCTTCCTTTCATGGGTCACCCGGCAACCGGTGATGATCGCGTGGTCGACCGCGGGGGCGGCGGTGATCGCAACGGCGGCTGCGGAAGGCGGGATCACGATGGGTGAGGCGGCGGGAGCTTTCATGGTGAGCGCCGCATTGATTGTGATCTGCGGTGTCAGCGGATGGTTCGAGAAAATCATGAACCGGCTTCCGCTGGCGTTGGCGGCCGCGTTGCTCGCCGGGGTTCTTTCCCGGTTCGCGCTGGATGCGTTCGCGGCGGTTCCCGCGAATCCGTTGCTCGTGCTGGGGATGTTCGCCGCGTATCTCGGCGGCCGGGTTTTCTGGCCGCGCTTCAACGTGCCGGTGATCCTGTTCTTCGGGATCATCATCGCGGCGTTGCAAGGCGGATTTCATTTCGACAGCGTGCCTTGGAAAATCACGAGGCCGGTCTGGCTCGCGCCGGAGTTTTCATGGCGTGCGACGATCGGCATCGCGATTCCGTTGTTCGTGGTGACGATGGCTTCACAGAACCTGCCGGGCATCTCGATCTTCATGGCGCACGGCTTCAAGCCGCCGGTGTCGAAGATCATCGGATGGTCCGGCTTCGCGAATCTGCTGGTGGCGCCCTTCGGAGGATACGCGTTGAACCTCGCGGCGATCACCGCTGCATTTTGTCTCGGCCCGGAAGCACACCCCGATCCG
>DATLIO010000114.1:0-2861 GCA_035539355.1 Luteolibacter sp. | reverse complement strand
TCGGTGCCGGTTGTGGCATCGGAGGTGTTGCTGCGACAGGCGGGGCGGGAGCCGGATTTCCGGACGCATCCAAGCGGCCATCGCGGTAACGGCTTTCCGTGGTTTCGAGGTCGCCCTTGTCGCGCGGCTCGATTCCTTTCTGGGCAGGCAGCGGCGGCGCGTTCGGGACCGGCGCTTTGTCGCTGGTGGCCTCGGTGTCACGTTCGCCGAGAAACATCGGTTTGTCCGGGCGTTTGCCGCGTTGGTCTTCGGAAGTCCGGGCGAAATCGGGTGCCTTGTCGCGGGGAGGGATGGCGGGAACCGGCTCGGCGGCGGCTTTTTTCTCCCGGACGGCCTGGAGCATGTCCGGGGAAATGACGACGGAAGCTTCCGTATCCTCCTTCACCGCGGCGGCGGTCGCTTCGTTGAGCTTGGCGCGGAATTTCTCGGATTGGATCGTGGCGAACGCGGCGACCCCGAAAATCATGAGGTTCCCGAGCAACGAAAACCCGAGCGCGATCGCCCACAGACGGCCGTCCTCGTGCCTCGGCAGAGGGTATGGAGCGCTTGCTTCCAACGCCGCAAAGCTGACGGCGAAACGGCTGCCGTGCAATGCGGGAAATTCCCGAACGCTTGCCGCCGTATCCATAGGCTCATTCAATTTTTCCCGTGATGATTCCAGAAGCTTCCAGGAATCCGTCGGGGGTGGTTTTTCAAATGAGTGCCGGGATCAAGTGGTTGATTTGTGCTTCAAATCGCGATTTTCGATCCTGCGAAAAGGGTTGGGATGGTGGTTTGGTCGAAAAAACCGAATTTTCCGGTTGAGTATCGGGATATTTCGTCGCAAGTTCACTCCCCAACCCCAATTTTATGAGCAAAGAGAAACTCGACGGCGCACAGGCGCTCATCAAGACACTCGATGACCTGGGCATCGAATACATCTTCGGCTACTCCGGTGGAGCGGCCATCCCCATCTTTGACGCGCTTGAGACGGTCAAGACCAAGATGAAGTTCATCCTCGTCCGTCACGAGCAAGGCGCCGTCCACATGGCCGACGGTTATGCCCGTGCCACCGGCAAGCCCGCAGCGGTTCTCGTCACTTCCGGCCCAGGCGCCGGCAACACCGTGACCGGTCTGATGACCGCGATGATGGACTCGGTTCCGATGATCGTGCTTTCCGGCCAGACGGTGACCTGGATGCTCGGGAAGGATGCTTTCCAGGAAGCGGACATTTTCGGCATCACCATCCCGGTGGTGAAGCACAACTATCTGGTGAAGGACACCAACACGCTGCCACGCATCGCCCGCGAAGCGTATCACATCGCGACGACCGGTCGTCCGGGCCCCGTGCTCATCGACATTCCGAAGGACATTTCCTCCGGTGCTTTCACCGGTGAGATGAACCCTCCGTTCCAGCTTCCGGGTTACGATCCGACCGTGTCGTTCAACATCGACAAGGACAAGGTCAAGGAAGCCGCGGATCTGATCGCCAAGGCGAAGCGTCCGGTCATCCTCGCCGGTCAGGGCACGATGATCGCCCGCGCTGACAAGGAACTCCGCTATCTCGCGGAAACGCTTGGCGCGCCGGTGACTTCGACGCTTCTCGGAAAAGGTGTTTTCCCGGAAACGCATCCGCTTTCCCTCGGCATGCTCGGCATGCACGGCACCGCCTACGCGAACAAGGCGATGATCGAGTGCGACCTGCTCATCAACATCGGCTCCCGTTTCGATGACCGCATCATCGGCCAGCCGTCGAAGTTCTGTCAGGATGCGAAGATCATCCACATCGACATCGACCCGGCCGAGGCCAACAAGATGATCCAGCCGGACGTGATGATCGTGGGCGACGCGAAAGCCGCGCTTTCCGAGATCAACGAAAAGATCGGACCGCTCGAAACCGGCGACTGGCTTGCCAAGCTTGACGGCTACAAGAAGAAGTTCCCGCTCAATTATAAGAAGCAGGGCGGTCTCCGCATGCAGCAGGTGATCGACGAACTCTACGAACTCACCGAAGGCAAGGCGATCGTCTCGACCGACGTGGGCCAGCACCAGATGTGGGCCGCGCAGTTCTACAAGAACCACGAGTCCTTCCACTGGCTTTCCTCCGGTGGTGCCGGAACGATGGGCTTCGGTTTCCCGGCCGCGATCGGCGCCCAGCTCGCGCATCCGGAAAAAACCGTCATCTCCATCTCCGGTGACGGCGGTTTCCAGATGACCCTGTTCGAACTTTCGACCGCCGCCATCCACAAGCTGCCGATCAAGATCGTGGTGCTCAACAACCACTACCTCGGCATGGTGCGCCAATGGCAGGAGCTGTTCTATGACGACCGCACCTCCGGTGTGGACCTCATCGGCAACCCTGACTTCTGCAAGCTCGCCGCCGCTTATGGCATCCCGTCCGTTTTCATCAAACGTCCGGCCGATGTCACCAAGCAGCTTGAAAAGGCGCTCGCCTACAACGACGGCCCGATCCTCATCCACGCCGAGTGCGTGAAGACGGACAACGTGTTTCCGATGATCCCTGCCGGCGCCGCGCTGGAAGACATGATCACCGAAGCACCGAAGACCAAGATGGCGAAACCCGTCGGTTCCACGTGATCATCGCATGAATGTAGCGGCGGTCCATGACCGTCGCTGATTCAATCTTCTTTCCAAACCAGCGGCGGTCACAGACGCGCCGCTACATTTCCAAAGAAAATGTCCCAAACCATCATCACCACCGAAACTCCCGTGAAACCCTCCGCCGCCCGCGGTGCGACGCACACGCTTTCGATCCTCGTGAACAACGAGCCGGGCGTCCTGATGCGCATCTGCCAGGTGTTCTCCCGCCGTGCCTTCAACATCGACTCGCTCGTTGTTTCCGAAGGCCGCAACCCGAACTT
>DATLIO010000113.1:0-5833 GCA_035539355.1 Luteolibacter sp. | reverse complement strand
TCCTTGATGACCTTCGGCCAATGCGCGATGAGCGGGGTCGAGATGCCGCCTTCATCGGTGTAGTGCTTGTAACGGACGAACGGCGTGTTGTTGAGCGTGGCCCAGGTTTGTCCGATGAAGACATCCGATTTCGCGTCGCCGAGATTCTCGCCGTTGGAACGGCCGCGCACGCCTGCTTCGGCGTTGCCGCCGTTGTCGCTGAGGAAAAGGATGAGCGTGTTGTCCAACTGTCCGCGCTGCTTCAGGCCATCGACGAGGATGCCGACGCCTTTGTCCATGCGTTCGATGACGGCGGCATAGATCGCCATGAGGTGATCGTAGCGGTCCTGGTCTTCGGCCGAAAGGCTGTCCCATGCGGGCACGGCTTCAGGACGTGGGGAAAGCGGCCATTTGGAGTCGATGAGGCCGTCGGCAACCTGACGCTTGTAACGTTCGTCGCGGAGCTTGTCCCAACCGGCCTTGAACTTTCCGCGCCAGCGGGCGATGTCCTCGGCGGGAGCCTGCAGCGGGAAATGCGGGGCGTTGAACGCATTGTAGAGGAAGAACGGTTTCTTTTCCTGAAGCGCTTCATCGATGAACCTCAAACCGAAGTTCGGCCAGAGATCGCTCGCATACCAATCCTTCGGCAGCGGATCGCCATCATTGCCCACGTCTTTTCCGTTGTAGAAGATGCGTGAGCCTTTCGAGCCGGGGAAATAGAACCCGCCTGCGGCCGCGGTGAGCGTGCGTTGGAACCCGCGCTGATCCGGAGCGACACCGTGGTTCTGTCCGACGTGCCATTTGCCGGTCATCGCGGTGAAGTAGCCCGCTTGGTTGAGCACTTCGGGAATGGTGACGGAGGTGTCGTTCAGTCGTCCCGAGTAGCCGGGATACACTTTGCCGGAGGCGTCGCGTTGTTCCTCGGTCATGTGTCCGACACCGGCCTGGTGGGCGTAGAGACCGGTGAGCAACGAAGCGCGTGTGGAGCAGCAGCGCGCGCCGTTGTAGAACTGCGTGAAGCGCAGGCCGTTCTTTGCGAGCGCGTCGAGATTCGGCGTCTTGAGCTCGCTGCCGTAGCAACCGAGATCCGACCAACCCATGTCATCGACGAGGAAGACGACGATGTTGGGCTTTTCGGATTCCGCCTGAAGAGGGATGAGGCCGGCGAGGAAGAGGAGGGGTGAGAGAAATTTCATGGGAAAAGCGTGGGTGGTTATTTGCCGGCGGAGATGAACTCTTCCTTCGAGAGGATGCCGTCGTTGTTCTTGTCGAAGCGGGTGAAGCGTTCGGGCGCGGTCTGCGGGTCGGTCTGATTGGCGAGAAACTCTTCGCGGGTGAGTTTGGCGTCATTGTCCTTGTCGCGGCCCGCGAACATTTTCGCACGATCCTGTTTTCCTCCTTTGTTTCCGGCGGCGGGCTTTTCGGGTTCGGCGGCGACCTTGATCTGCGGCTTCGCTTCGGGCTTGGTGGCGAGCTTCCCTTTCAGATCCGCGACCACCTCCGCTTTGTCATTCACGTGGTTCTTCGTCTCCGCGGGATCGCTTTCGTAATCGTAGAGTTCCCATTCGGCGGTGTCTTCCGCCGCGCCGGGCTTCTTCCATTCGACGAGACGGTGCGTCGAAGTCCGGATCGCCCGGCCGATCAATCCGTTTCTCGGATAAACATGGTAGACGGAGTCGTTCACGGTCGCCGACGGCTCCTTGAGCACAGGGACGAGGCTCTTGCCTTCGATCGCGGGTTTCGATTCGGGGCGGGGCAGGCCGGTCAGTTCGAGCAGCGTGGGATAGATGTCGATCGACTGTGCGAGCGATTTCGTTTTCGTGCCGGCTTTCGAAACGCCGGGAGCGGCGATGATGTAGGGGATGCGGGTCGCTTCCTCGAAGTTCGTGTGCTTCGACCACAGCCCGTGATCGCCGAGATGCCAGCCGTGGTCGCCCCAGAAAACGATGATCGTGTTTTCCGAAAGGCCGAGCCGGTCGAGCGCGTCCAGCAGTTTGCCGACCTGCGCGTCCATGTAACTCGTGGCCGCATAGTAGCCGTGGAGCAGTTCGAGTTGCTGCTCTTCGGAGAGGTTGTCGGCGTTGTTCGTCCCCTTGTATTGGGAAAGCTCGCCGTTGGGACGCATGGCGGCATCGACGGCGCCTTCGGGTGCCTTGCGGAATTCCGGGAGCGCGAACTTCGAGCGATCGTGGAGATCCCAGTATTTCTTCGGAGCGACGAACGGGAGATGCGGACGGATGAATCCGGCGGCGATGAAGAACGGGGTGTCCGGACGTTCCTTGGCGGCTTCGAGGCGCTTGATCACTTCGTTCGCGGTGAGGCCGTCCGCATAGGTGTCGTCAGGAACGTCGGCGGATTCGACGGCGGTGCCGCGTGGCCCCTTGCGTCCGTCTTTCGGCCGGGCGGTTCCGTCTTCGGAAAGATTCGATTCGAGCGCGTAGGTTTTTCCGGAAGGTTTCTCATGCGGCACGCTCCATGAAGCGGCGTCGTCGGCATTGCCATGACCCACGTGGAAGAGCTTGCCGACGGCTTCGGTGCGGTAGCCGTTTTTCAGGAATTGCTGCGGCAGGGTGATCGCATCGGGAGCCGACTTGCGGAAATTCGTCGCGAGATCGTAGATGCCGAGTGTCGCGGGAGTGATGCCGGTGAGCAGCGCGTTCCGCGAAGGCGAGCAGACGGCCTGGTTCGTGTAGGCACGTTCGAAAAGCAGGCCGCGTGATGCGAGACGATCGATGTTCGGGGTTTTCGCGAGGGCGTCCCCGTAGGCGCCGATGGTCGGTTTCAAATCGTCGACGGCGATGAACAGGATGTTCTTCTTCGTCTGTGCGAACAGCGGGACGATGGTGGAGAGAAAGAGGAGGAATGAAGCGTGGAGTTTCATGGAATGCTGGCCGGAAGATCAGTCGTCGTTGTTGGTTTTGCCTTTGCCCTTGCCTTTGCCGGGGCCGCCCCAGCCATCGGTGTCGGTGAGGCCGGGAGCGTTTTTGGTGGGGAAGAATGCGGCGAGTTCGCGTTTCAGGGACGCATGCTTTTCATCGGATGCGACGTTCGTCCATTCATAGGGATCGTTGCGATGGTCGTAGAGTTCTTCCGAGCCGTCAGCATAGCGGGTGTAGCGCCAATCTTCGGTGCGGATGGAGTGATTGTTTTGTAACCAGGTGCTGAGCGCGTGGCCTTTCCACTCGGCGGACGGATCGGCGAGCAGCGCGCGGATGCTTTCACCTTCGACGTGCGAGGGTTTCGTGATGCCGGCGAGGTCGGTGAGCGTCGGATAGAAGCTGCTGAAATCGATGGGGCGTGTGCTGATCGTGCCCGCTTTGGTGAGGCCGGGGGCGACCCAGATGTAAGGAGCACGGGTCGCTTCCTCCCAGAGGGCGAATTTCCGCCAATGTTCCTTTTCGCCGAGGTGCCAGCCGTGGTCGCCGAGCAGGACGACGATGGTGTTGTCCTTGTGTTCGGATTTGTCGAGCGCGTCGAGCAGACGGCCGATCTCGGCGTCCGCATACGAAACCGCGGCGAGATAGGCCTGGATGGCTTCCTTCCATCGGCCGGATTCGACGATCTTCTGATGATCGCCATCGGGCCTCGCGAACTTCACTCCCGCGGCGGGCACGTCATCGAGATCGTTCTCCTTGATGGGAGGGAGTTCGATGGATTCAAGCGGGTGGAGATCGAAATATTTCTTCGGTACGAACCATGGCATGTGCGGCTTGTGGAGGCCGACGGTCAGGAAGAACGGCTTGTCGTGCTTTTTGGAAAGCTGTTCGATGCCGTAGTTCACGATCCGGTGGTCGCTGAGTTCGGAGTCATCGGCGTTGATCGCGCCGAAGCGGATGCCGCCGACACCTTTCGAGCCTTCGGGTTCGGGGCCTAGCTTGCCTTCGTTCTTCAGATAGTCGTCCCACTCGGAAACGCGGTCGAAGCCTCCGTGATAGAGTTTTCCGGAACCGAGGGTGACGTAGCCCGCATTGCGGAAGGTGGAGATGATCGTGCGTTCCGCGGGGATCACTTTGCGCCAGTCATCCGCATTTCCATAAACGCCGGTGGTGTAGGGGCGTTGGCCAGAAAGCAGGCTCGCACGTGATCCGTTGCAGACGGGAACCATCGTGTGGGCGTTCGAAAAGCTGACGCCGCGTGCGGAAAGGCGGTCGATGTTCGGTGTCTTCGTCTGTTTGTTGCGGCCGGTGTAGCCGATCCAATGGTTGAGATCGTCCGAGGCGATCACCAGCACGTTGGGACGTTTTTCCTGTTGGGCGAGGGCCTGCATGCCGAGGAACGGCACGAGGAGGAGAAGGGTCAATTTCATCAGTCTTGTTTTTTGGAGCGTTTGCCACCCATGAATCCGGGTGGATCGGTCGCGGGGACTTTCAGTTCCGCGCGAAGGCGTGTGAGTTCCGTGTGGAGTTCTTTTTTCACATCCGCGAGGGCCGGGTCGTCGTAGACGTTGCGGAGTTCGTTCGGATCGGTCTTGAGATCGTAGAGTTCCCAGTAGTCGACATCCGGCGCGTAGAAATGCACGAGCTTGTGCCGCGCGGTGACGACGCCGTAGTGCGGACGGACGTGATGGGGATCGGGATACTCGTAGTAGTGATAGTAGAAACTCTTCCGCCAATCCGCGGGTGTTTCGCCTTTCAGGATCGGGATGAGGCTCGAACCTTGCGCGCCTTCGGGAGCGGCGACACCCGCGGCATCGCTGAAGGTCTGGGCGAAGTCGACGGTGGAGACGATGTCGTCGTTCACCGAGCCGGGTTTCGTCACCCCGGGCCAACGGACGAGCAGGGGGGTGCGGAGCGATTCCTCGAAGATCCAGCGTTTGTCGAACCAGCCGTGTTCGCCGAGGAAGAATCCCTGGTCGGAGGAAAGGACGACGATCGTGTTGTCGGCGATGCCTTCCTGATCGAGATAACCGAGCAGACGGCCGACGCTTTCATCGACGGCTTTCACCGTGCCGAGGTAGTCGTGGAGATAGCGGTTGTAGCGCCAGCGGATGAGATCATCGCCCTGCGGATCCGCTTCCCGGAATGCTTTGTTACGAGGTTCATAGTAGGCGTCCCATGGTTCGCGTTGCGCGGGGGTGAGCCTTGGCTGCGCGTTGAGCTTCGCGTCACGGAGCGTGAAGGTTTTCTCGATCGTCATGTCCTGGTCACGGACCGCTTCACCGCGGTTCGCGTAGTCGTCGAAGAGAGTGGATGGTTCGGGATAGACGCGGTCCTTGTCGTGGTTGAGGTGGCGCAATGCCGGCGCCCATTCGCGATGCGGAGCCTTGTGTTGTGCGAGGAGGACGAACGGTTTCGTCTTGTCGCGTTTCTCCAGCCAGCCGATGGCGTGGTCGGTGATGATGTCCGTCACGTATCCTTCCTCGACGGTTTTCTTTCCGTTGATGATGAACTCGGGTTGGTAGTAGACGCCCTGTCCCGGGAGGACCTCCCAATGGTCGAAGCCGGAAGGATCGCTGACGAGATGCCATTTCCCGACCACGGCGGTCTGATAGCCGGAGCTTCGGAGGATCTTGGGGAATGTCGGCTGTGCGGGATCGAAGCGGCTGTTCGAGTTGTTGGGGAAGCCGTTGAGGTGGGAATACTTTCCCGTGAGCACGGTGGCGCGGCTCGGTCCGCAGATGGAGTTCGGCACCAGCGCGCGGTTGAAGCGCATGCCTTCCCTGGCGATGCGGTCGATGTTGGGGGTGTCGAGCAATCTACGGGATTCGCCGTAGGAGCTGACCGCCTGCCAGGCGAGATCGTCGCAGAAGATGAAGAGGATGTTCGGGCGTTGTTGCGCCGAAAACACCTGTGACGCGGAGATCGCGAGCAAGGTGGCAGCTTTGAGAAGAATACGCGGCAAGGACATGGAATGG
>DATLIO010000112.1:0-2674 GCA_035539355.1 Luteolibacter sp. | reverse complement strand
GTTTTCCGTTAACCAACCGTGCGATCGCCGCGTTGGAGTGGAAATTTTCACGGGTCACTTCGCCCATGGGAATCACCGGCCCGAACGTTTCCTCGATCATCAGCAGAAGCTGCATGATCGCCATCGAATCGAGCCCCGCCTGGAAAAGGTCATCGTCAGGGCCGAATGCCGGTTCCAGTTCGATGAGCTGACCGTCGATCAAATCGCGGATCTGTTCGGGTGTGACTGGTGAATCGCCGGGCATGTTCAGGGACGGCGGAGGCTAAAAACCCACGCCGCCCACGGCAAGTCAGGAATACCCGTGATGGAACTTCCGCCCCGGTCATTTCGCAGGGAACCGCCGGTGCAGCTCGCCGAAAACACGTTTGTCCTTTTTCAGGGAAATCGTGAAGGGAATCTCACGCGCCATGGTCAGGGCCGGCGGAGTCAATTTGCGGTCATCAACCTGTTTCCAACCCGGAGGCACGGCAAGCGACGTCGTGATGCCGGAGGAATTGATTTTGACCGGCAGGGTCCAGACCCAGTTCTCGCCGTAGGTCATCCGGTCGTTCGTCCACCGGTGTTCCGAAGGCGGAAGCTCCGCCGCCAAGGCACCGCCGCCTTGATAGAGCAGGACGATCGGATCCTCGCCGATCGACAACGTCACCGATTCCTTCCCTGCGTCCAGTTCCGAGCGGGTGCCATCGATCCGGATGAGCTCGACTTTGCCGACATCCGCCAACGGCACAACGACATCCGACGATCCTTTTTCCTGCCAGAGAATCTGCATCGATGCGCCATCCGCATCGCGGAAAAGGAAGGCTTTGACATCCCCGGTGTAAGTCTTCTCCTCCACGAACTTTTTCCGCCCCATGGCGTTGACGGCATTGTACCAGGCGACGGCATCAAGGCGCGGCGCGTAGCGGTTGAAACGGCAGTCGAAGATGTTGTGCGAGTCACCCGAGGAGCCGTGGCTCTTGCCGTCCTTGTCCGGGTAAAGGATGCCGAACCAGCACATGTTCGCACCCCCCTCGGCGAAGAACGCCGCGGTTTTCTTGAAGACCTCCACGGCGACGACATGGCGCGTCTGCCCCTGGCTGTTGAGTCCGAGCTCCGTGGACCAGAGAGGCTTCACCACCTCGTGTTCCATCATCAGCTCACGATATTTCTTCATCGTGTTCCGGACATTCTGCGGACCTTCGTAGATGTGGAAATCGAAGGCATCGCAGTATTTCCCGTAACCCAGACCGAAGTACTCCGGATTCGGCTCCACCGAGGTTGCCACGACCGGCACCGTAGGATCGGTCTTCTTGATCTCGTCATAAAGCACCCGGTACGCCTCGACGTTCGCTTTCACCCGGTCTCCGGTTCCATGCGGTTCGTTGCCGAGATTGATGATCATCGGACGATGCCCGCCGAACTCGGTGATGAAATTCCGCACGCCCTGACGCAGCGCGGTTTCATCGTAGTCGCGTTTGCCATCCTCGATGAATTTCGCCGGCGTCGTCGTCAGCCAGCCGAGGCCGAGCTGCTTGACCAGTTCGATCTGCGGAAGCTCCGGTTTGTAGGGAGGCTTCGAAGACCAGCCTCCCCAGAGACCGACGATGCGGATGCCAAGCCGGTCGGACAGCTTGATGTATTCAGGAATCCGGTTGTCCCAGTTCCGCGCGGTGAAAACCGTGTCTTCCGGTTTCAGTTTCTTCGACGGTGCCTCGGGCAGGATCGCGAACGATGTCTGATGGGAGAACGGCTTCGTGCCCGGTTGCTCCGAAGTGGCTTCCACTTCATAATAGCGGCCGACCGAAAGCGGTGCTTTGGAGAGATCGAACGTCCCGGTATAGGTTCCTTTTTCTCCGGGAGAAAGTTTCACCGCCACCGGTGGGAGTTGCTCCACGCCCCAATAGTCGCGGACGACGCAGACGAGCGATTGCTGTTCGTCGGACAGAGCCTTGCTCGTCTCCACCGTGATCGAAACCGTCCGCGGATCGTCCGGGAGAAGCAGGTTCCCGAGCTGCGCCGTGGAAAACAGGATCCGCGAAACGCTGTTGGTCTTCGCGGGTCCCGCCGAAACAAATCCGGCGCTCACGTTCTTGATCCAGAAGCTGCCCCAGGTCTTGTTCAACTTCACCGCGAACCGCGCCGATGCCGCGCCCTTCGGCAGCTCGACGGTCTGTGAAATTTCCGTCCACGGTTTCGTGCCATAGACATCGGCGATCGTGAACGTCTCCAGCACCTTGCTCGACACATCCGAAACCTGCAGGACCACCGTGCCGCTGTAGGAATTGTCCGGGGAAACGAGCTCCGATTTGAACGAAAGGCCCGCCTGCCAGTTGCCCGGGGAAACCTTGAACGACGGACTGGAGGCGGTCGCAGGGATCCTCGCTTCGTTTTCCGTCCGCGAGAATTTCAGAGCGTCATCTTCAAGCACCACGCCGCCCTCCCTCTGCCAGTGACCCTGTTTCGCGAAATCGCTTTTGAACGCCTGCTCCACCACGGAGACGCGGCCGCCTTCGAGCGTGACGTCCTTCAGCATCACGACCGGCAGGACCGCCGGATCCTGTTGCTTGTTGAGCGCGAACGAAACGAGTTTCGCCGGCTGATGCCACTTGCCGTCGTTTGTTCCGCCCCAATGTTCGCCGCCCGCGACTTTCGCGGGATCGATCACGAGCTCGTTCCACTGGTCGTCCGCTGAAAT
>DATLIO010000111.1:0-5863 GCA_035539355.1 Luteolibacter sp. | reverse complement strand
CCGTTACACCTTCCTCCGTTGAACTCGAATATCAGTGAGGAAAAAAGCGAGGGAATCCGGCTGGTGGAATTGAAATGCCCGAACTGCGGCTCGAAACTTTCGCCGGAAAGCATTTCACCCGAGCTTTCGGCCGCCCGATGCGGCCATTGCAGCGCGTTGTTTGCGATCGATCTGCCGGAGCGGAAACGCATCGAGCGTCCGGAAGTCGTCATGCCGAAGGGGACGAAAATCGAGGAGCGGATGGGCGAACTCGTGATCAGCCGCCGATGGATCGGCCCGATGGCATTTGTGACGCTGGTTTTCGCCCTGTTCTGGAACGGGTTCATGCTCTTCTGGAACGGCATCGCCTTCACGCAGGGCATCTGGATCATGTCGGCGTTCGGCATCATCCATACCGGAGTCGGGCTTTTCCTGATCTACTCGGTGTTCGGGATGTTTTTGAATTCCACCGTCTTCCGCGTCGGGCGTGGTTTGCTGGAGGTTCGGATCGGCCCGGTGCCATGGAAGGGAAACAAGACGATCTCCGTCCACGATGTGACGCAGCTGTATTGCAGCGAGAAAGTCAGCCACGGGAAAAACGGCAGCTCGGTGAGCTACAAGGTCGAAGTCGTGCTCGGCGGCAACAGGCGCGAGACACTTGTCGGAGGGCTTTCCTCCGCGGATGAGGCGTTGTTCATCGAGCAGCAGGTGGAGAAGTATCTTGGTTTGCTGGATACACCGGTTGCCGGGGAATACGGCCGGTGAGCGCTTCAGCGGACGACGACTTCGCCGAGACGCTCGCTCCAGATCCAGATTTCCTCTCCGGCGGGGTCCTTGCGGATTTCCCAAAGGAACCAGCCATGCAGCTCCGTCCAGTGGAGATCGTAGGTGACCACGCTCCGGACCTGCCTGCCGTCCACGGCTTCGGTGAGGATGGTGACGGCGCGGCGTCCGTAGGTCGTTTGGAAGGGTCCGGATTGGATCGTTCCTTCGAGAACCATGGCGACGTTGACTCCGGGTGTCCGGTTGCGGCTTTTCAGGTTGAGCAGCTTCGAGACCAGATTGGCATCGGGCTCGTGGGAAGGTGCGGCTTGGGCCGCCGCCAGACAAAGAACGACGGCGGGAATGAGTTTCGGAAGCATGGGTGTCGGACGGAGCCTCCGGACGGGTTATTCAAGATGTGGAATCACGAAGTTATGGGAAATAAGATCGCCGGATGGGTTTTCGCGGTGGAAAGGATGACTCCGTTTCTAACGGTTAATCTGCAATGATTTGTTTGTCAGTGATTTGTGATAATCGCAAATCCGTTGCCTGTTTCAAATATCTTGCAAGGGATGCGCGTGTTTTCCAGTCTGCAACCGTGCCTGAAACTTGGTGGAACGAACTGAACCTGGAACTCCAGATCTTCTATGCGATCGGGATTGTCGCGCTGCTGGTCCTGATGATCCAGCTGGTGCTGTCGATCTTCGGAGGCATGGATGACGGTTATGATGTCGGCCATGGTGACCATGGATCCGGCCTGAGCTTTTTCTCCATCCGGGGTGTCACGGCGTTCTTCGTCGGATTCGGCTGGTCGGGCGTGATCGCTCTGAAAGCCGGTTTCGGTGTGATCGGGGCGATCGCCGTCGGAACCGGTGTCGGCGTCCTGCTGATGGCCGGGATTTTCCTGCTGATGAAAAGCATGCTGCGGCTCCAATCCAACGGAACGCTCGATTTCGCGAACGCGATCGGCAAGGTCGGCACGGTGTATGTGACGATCCCCGCCGATAAGAAAGCCGGCGGGCAGGTCGAACTGCTCATCCAAGGCCGCCTGACCATGGCGGATGCGCTCTCACGCGGAACCGAGCCGCTGCGTCCCGGAACGAAAGTCACCATCGTCGAAAAAATCGGCCACTCCACCTTGATCGTCGAACCCCTTCCCTGAATTTCCTGAAATGATAACTCCCGAACACTCCCTCCTGGCCATCGCGGCATTGCCGACGCTGATCCTCGCCGCCGCGATCATCGTGGTGTTTTTCACCGCGCTCATCGCGATCGCCGCCCGCTACAAAAAGTGCCCTTCCGACCGCGTGCTCGTGGTTTACGGTAAGGTCGGCGACGGCAAATCCGCGCAATGCTATCACGGTGGCGCGGCGTTCATCTGGCCGATCATCCAGGATTACCAATACCTCACGCTGACTCCGCTGCCGATCGACATCCGCCTCGAAGGCGCGCTCTCGAAGCAGAACATCCGGGTCAACACGCCATCGACCTTCACCGTTGGTATCTCCACCGAGCCGGGCGTGATGGAAAACGCCGCCGAGCGTCTGCTGGGTCTCACGATGCCGCAGATCAACGAACTGGCGAAGGACATCATCTTCGGCCAGATGCGGGTCGTCATCGCGACGATGGACATCGAGGAAATCAACTCGGACCGTGACAAGCTCATCGCGAACATTTCCCAAGGCGTCGAAGTCGAGCTGAAGAAAGTCGGACTCCGTCTGATCAACGTCAACGTGCAGGACATCACCGACGCGTCGGGATACATCGACGCGCTCGGTCAGGAAGCCGCGTCGGCCGCGATCGCCGCCGCGAAAATCAAGGTCGCGCAGGCCGACCGTGACGGTGAGATCGGTGCCGCCGCCGCGCAGCGGGACAAGCGGATCAGCGTTTCCGGAGCGAACGCCGAAGCGACCCGGGGTGAGAACACCGCGGAAGTCGAGATCGCGAACTCGAACGCCCAGCGCCGGAGTGCGCAGGCGGAAGCCGAACGTCTCGCTCTTGCAGCGGAAAAAGTCGCGCAGGCGAAGGTGCTCGAGGAAGCCTACGTTTCCGAACAGGCCGCCGAGCAACAGCGTGCCGAGCGGGACAAGGCGACCCAGTTCGCGAACATCGTCGTGCCGGCGGAGGTTTCCAAGCAACGCCAGATCGTCGAAGCCGACGCCGAGGCTGAGAAAGTCCGCCGTATCCAACAAGGTAAGGCGGACGGTGTCCGTGCCGAGAAACAGGCTGAAGCGGACGGCATCATGTTCGTCAAAGAGGCCGAGGCGGGTGGTTTGAAAGCCAAGCTCATCGCCGAAGCGGACGGTCTGAGATCACGTCTCCTCGCGGAGGCGGAAGGTGCCCAGGCGGTGCTGGTCGGCAAGGCGAAGGGTTTCAACGACCTCATCCAGTCCTGCCAGGGCCCGACGGGTGCCCAGCAGCTTCTCATCACCGAACTTCTGCCACAACTCGTCGAAGCCCAGGTCAAGGCGATCGCGAATCTCAAGATCGACAAGCTCACGGTCTGGGACAGCGGCAAGGGCCCGGATGGAAAAGGCAGCACCGCCGGGTTCCTCTCCGGACTCGCGGGATCGGTGCCGCCGCTGCACGAGCTGGCGAAGAATGTCGGCGTCGAGCTTCCGGGATATCTTGGAAAACTGGAAAGCACGCCGACGCCTCCACCGGCTCCTCCGGCCGAAGGCGGACAGATCTAACCGCTGCGGCGGGGACCCGTCGCCATCTCAGGCAAGCCGCGATTCCAATTCGGCGGTCCAGAGGGTGGCGACGATCTCCTCCTGCGCGGCTTCCATGGCCGCGCGCTCCCCGTCATCGGCATCTTCATGGCCGGCGAGGTGGAGCAGGCCGTGGACGAAGTAGCGGAGGATTTCACGGGCGAGCGGTTCGCCGTATTCGGCGGCCTGGCGTTCGGCGACCTCGGCGCCGATGACGATCTCGCCATGGTGGAAGGTGATCACATCGGTGGCGCCTTCGATGTCCATGAATTCACGGTGGACCTGGTCGCTGGTCTCATCGTCAACCAGTGCGACCTCGAGCGTGGCGAGGAAAGACAGCGGACTCTCTTCCTGGGCGGCACGGGCAAGTGCGAGGGCGGCCGCTTCGCAGGCGATGCTTTCGTAAATGGTGAGCCAGGCCTCGGGGATCTCGATGGCCTCCTGGTTGTTGCCGATGATGATCTCGAGCGACATGAAATGGGATTGGCGTCGGGTTTCAGACGCTTTCGAGGCGGGCCGTGCGGCCACCGCGGGTGATGTCCATGGGTTGCGTGGCGGCGATCGGACGTTGGATGTCCGAGGCGCGTTTGCCTCCGCCGGGAGTGTCGTCTTTCGGATAGTCGATCCGGCTGTGAAGCATGCTCCGGAGGGTGCTGGCGAAACTGTCCTTCACCTGGGCGAGTTCCTGGAGGGTGAGCGGGCTCTCGTCGAGCTGGTTGTCGTTCAGGCGGGAGCGGACGATGTCCTCGACAAGCTGGCGGATCTTCGCCGGCGTGGGTTTCTGGAGGCAGCGCGAGGCGCTTTCGATGCCGTCCGCGAGTGAAATGATGGCGCTTTCACGCGTGCTCGGGCGCGGGCCGGGGTAGCGGAAATTCTTCTCGCCGACCTGCGGGAGATCCTCGGGATTTTCAAGCCGCCGGTCGACTTTCTCCATCTCCGCCTTCTTCTGTTCCTGCGCGCGGCGGTAGAAATAGGCGACGAGCGAATCGCCGTGATGTTCCTGGATCACATCGATGATCCGCGGGTTGAGCTTGTTCTTCACCGCGAGGTCGATGCCGTCCTTCACGTGGGCGATGATGATGAGCGCGCTCATCGTCGGGGTCAGCGTATCGTGCGGATTTTCACCGCCGTCGTGCTGGTTCTCGATGAAATAGGTCGGCTTGTTGAGTTTGCCGACGTCGTGGAAGTAGGAGCACACGCGGCACATCGCGGCATTGGCTCCGATTTTCTCGGCGGCGGCTTCGGAAAGCGAAGCGACCACAAGGCTGTGGTGGAAGGTGCCCGGAGCCTCGAGCTGCATGCGGCGGAGCAGCTTGTGGTTGAGGTCGCTGAGCTCAAGCCAGCTGATGTCGGTCGTGATGCGGAAGAAACCTTCGAAGGCGGGAAGCAGTCCGCTGATGACGAGTGCGGTCACCACGCCCGTTCCGAAAACGGCGGCGCAGCCTTTGCCGAGAAGCTGCAGTGCATCCATCCCCTCGGGGCCGAAAGCGGATGACATGTCGAGGCGGCCGAGGATGAGGGCGAGCAGGAGTGTGACCGCTCCAACGTAAAGGCCGATGCGCAGCAATTGGACCCGCTTCCGGATGTGGTCGGAGAGCAGCACGGCGGTCATGCCGCTGATCAGGCTGATGATGAGGAAACCGATCACGTCCGGACGCGGGACGAAAAGGCAGCCGATGAAACTGACGAACACCGTGGAGAACGAGCCGACGCTTCTGCCCAGCAGGATGCCGTGGAGCATCGGCATCAGCGCGAAGGGGACGAAAAGAAATCCGAAGGCTTCGGGAAGCGCTTCGGAAGTGGGCAGGGAAAGGATGACACGGACGATGGCCAGATGTCCGATGAGGCCGCCGAGGACGAGGATGACGCGGCTGTTTCTCCGGCAGGAATGGATCTGGCTCTGATGGAACATCACCAGCGCGGTCAGGGAAATGACCGCGGCATACACCGCGCCGCGGAGAGGATCACCCGCGAAGGAAGCATTGGAGGGGGACTGGATGACCAGTACGCAGGTCGAGGCGAGGAAGGTGAGGTAAAGCGAGATCTTCACCCAAAAGCTGTCCTCCAACGCCTGGACGACAGGGTTTTCACTGTGAACCCGGCGTTTCTTGCCCGACGAGAGTCCCTGCCTCGCGAGACGCCAACGTTTGATTGCGTTCAGAAAACCCACGGTGGCTGGAAGCGTTTTTATCGGAAACGCGAGCCGACTTTGTCGGGTCGCGTGCGGGGGACGGTAACGGGCATCCGGGAGCTTGGCAAATGGCAAATTCGGTTGGGAAGGGCGGTGGAAATCACCGTTTTTCCGGTGAGTGTTGACGGAAAACGATAGGTCTCAGTCGATTGCGGGAATCCGGGGTTGTACGGCGGAAAGCACCGCAGCCCGACGACGGGGTGCGGTGCTTCCGGAGAAG
>DATLIO010000110.1:0-1534 GCA_035539355.1 Luteolibacter sp. | reverse complement strand
GTCCAGGAGGACTTGGACAATCTCTCCACGGCGGTGGTCGATGTCGGCGGCGAACACGATCCGGCGCGGGGGAATTTCGATCACCACCAGTTTCCGAAGGATCATCCGCCGATGTGCGCGCTCAGCCTCGTGCTGATGGATCTGGGTGTTTATGAGGACGCGCGGACATTCTGTGACTGGCTGGAACCGGCGGAATGGTTCGACACCCGTGGTCCGGTGGAAACCGCGCGCTGGCTTGGCGTCGAGCGCGAGACGCTCCCGAAACTCCAGTCGCCCGTGGATCTCACGTTGCTCCGCCGCTTTGCCGGGTCATCGGAAATCCGCCCGGGAGAGACACTCTGGGAAGCGATGAAATGGATCGGTGACGACCTGCTCGCCTACCTGCGCAATCTCCGCGAACGGCTCGACTACATTTCCCGCAACGCCCAGTTCTGGGAAATCGCCCATACTTCCGGCAGTTTCCGCGTGCTGGCCATGCCGCGCACCGAGCCGATGCCCGATGAGCCGTCAGCCGGTCTGGGCCGTTACATCCAGACCCTCCCGGCGGACCAGCAGGACATCGTCGGGCTGGTTTATCCGGACCGCCGCGGCGCCGGATTCGCTCTTTCGCGCCACAACGACCACCCGCGGCTTGATTTCACCCGCATCCAGGAAGCGCCGGATGTCCATTTCGCCCACGCCCGTGGGTTCGTCGCGAAAACCTCCGCAACCTCGTCCGAGCGCCTGATCGAGCTGCTCTCACAGTCGTGGGTCTGAGGGAAATCACGGAAATCCATTCCAAAATCACCCCTTGCGGCATTCTCCATCGTTTTTAAGTTAGCCTCCTATGCCCAACGCCGTCGCCCCCAGCCTGCCCGACTACCTGCGGGAAGAAATCCTTCTTCATCCGGAAAACCGAAAGTTCCCGTCTTTCAGCCTCGTCCGGCTGCTCGATACGGTTTTCACACCGACCGAAGGCTGTCGCGTCTGCATCCTGATCGACTTCGACGAACCCGCACCGCTGATCAAGGATTTCGCCTTCCTCAAACAGGAAGGCTTCCCTGTCCAGAAGAACGCCCACAAGCATTTCTACGAAGGGCTGCGGAACGGCGCGCTGGAGAAACTCGGCATGACCGGCGGCGAGATCTTCGCCTACAAATGCACCCGCGGCTCGAACCTCGATCTCGAGGACGACGTCTGGGACACCGAAGGCCGCCACCTCTCGCTGGAGAACCACATTTACCCGAACTACGACATCATCCTCTGCATCTCGACGTTTTCGGCCACCGCGCCGCTGACCGCGAAGTGCAAGATCCACGGCTTCCGCGGCGCGACGCTCCACGGGCTGAATGACATCATCCTCAATTCCGGCCTCGCCGTGGATTACCACGAGGTTTCCCGCGACGCGGAAAAACTCCGCACCGCGCTGACCAAGGCGGACTCGATTGAGATCGACTTCACCCTCGAAGACGGCCGCGTGCTCACCGCATGGCTGGGCCTTGGAAACCAGGAAGCGCAGAAATCCCACGGCCTCTGCAATGGCAGGACCCCGGAC
>DATLIO010000109.1:0-1912 GCA_035539355.1 Luteolibacter sp. | reverse complement strand
GGACGGAGGTCGACGAGCATGAGGTGGTTGTCGGTGCCGCCGGAAACGATCCGGAAACCATGGGATGCGAGACGCGCGGCCATCGCCTGGGCGTTCTTCACGATCTGCTGCGCGTAGTCCTTGAACTCCGGCTTCAGCGCTTCGCCAAGACAGACGGCTTTCGCCGCGATGACGTGCATGAGCGGGCCACCCTGGATGCCCGGGAACACCTGCGAATCGATCTTCTTCGCGAATTCGATTTTCGAGCCGCTCTGGAACAGCAAATACATCAGCCACATCCAGATCACCTGCGCCGAAAACCTCGGCATGGAAGGTGGCCGCGGCGGTTACTACGACAAATCCGGCGCGCTGCGTGACATGGTCCAGAACCATCTTCTCCAGCTTCTCAGCTTGGTCGCGATGGAGCCGCCAACCGATCTCACCGCTGACGGCGTCCGTGATGAGAAGGTCAAAGTGATCCGTTCGCTCCGCCAATGGGACACTCCGGAAAAGGTCGCCGCGAACGTGGTCCGTGCCCAATACACCGCCGGTCACGTCGATGGAAATGAAGTTCCCGGTTACCGTGAGGAAGACCGCGTGCCGAAGGATTCACAGACCGAAGCGTATGTCGCGGTCCGCCTTTTGATCGATACCTGGCGTTGGAGCGGCGTGCCATTCTACATCCGGATGGGCAAGCGCCTGCCGAAGAAGTCGACCGAGATTTCGATCCATTTCAAGGACGCGCCGAACGTGCTTTTCGGAGCCCAGGGGGATGTTCCCGGCGGCAACGTGCTCGTGATCCGCATCCAGCCGGACGAAGGCATTTCGCTGCGGATGGTTTCCAAGATCCCGGGCACCAGCCTGCGCCTCGAACAGGTGAAGATGGATTTCCACTACTCCACCAGCTTTGGCAAAAGCAGTCCGGAAGCCTACGAACGTCTGCTTCTCGACGCGATGGCCGGCGATGCGACGCTTTTCGCCCGTCGTGACGAAGTCGAGGAAGCCTGGCGCTTCATCGACCACATCGAAAACGCGTGGCACAAGTCCGGCAATCCACCGGCGATGGCCGAGTTCGTTGCCGGATCGTGGGGCCCGCGTGAAGCGGACGCCCTGATCCAGCAGGATGGATTCCAGTGGCGCAGACTGTAACGAAATGTAGCGGCGGTCTGTGACCACCGCTGGTTGATGAAAAGAAAATGCGACGGTCACGGACCGCCGCTACATTGAACAAATCATGACCACCACTTTGGAAACCTGTCCCGAGCTGGGCATTGAAGTGCCAGTCGGCTCCATCGAGAAGGAGCTCCGCAAGCTTTGGGAGCAGGACGACGCGCAGACGAACGCGACGCTCATGAACCTCGCGGTCTACTGCGAGGACAAGGGCTCGCTGGTGACCAACTCGAAGATCATCCAGAAACTGACCAGCGAACACGCCTGCCGCGCGCTGCTCATCGAGATCAACGGCCGTTCCGATGCTCCGAGCCTCCGTGCCTGGATCACCGCGCATTGCCACATGTCCGGCGGAAAGAAATCCGTCTGCTGCGAGCAGGTCGCTTTCAAACTGACGGGCACGGTCACCGGACGTTTCCGCAATACGGTTTTCTCGCATCTCAATTCCGATCTGCCGCTGGTGTTCTGGTGGCAGGGTGAGATTTCGGATGTCTTCACCGAGCGCCTCGTCGCGGTGATGGATCGTCTGATCATCGACAGCTCCGCATGGAAGGATCCGGCGGCTTCGTTCGATCTCATCGATGAGGCCTCGCAGGCGAACAGCGATCTGGTTCTCCAGGATCTGGCTTGGACGCGTTCCTGGCAGTTCCGCGTCGGTATCGCAGGGCTTTTCGATGACCCGGTGGCGCAGGCGGCTCTGCCGGCGGCCGAGTCCGTCGAAATCATCCATCACCCCTCGCACCGGAATTCGGCGTTGCAGGTG
>DATLIO010000108.1:0-17861 GCA_035539355.1 Luteolibacter sp. | reverse complement strand
GTTCACGATGACCGGGTTGCACTGGATGTTTCCGGTGCCGTCCTTCGAGTGATAGACCCATGCTTGTTTCAGCTTCGAAACGTTGGTCGTGTCGATCTGCTTGAGATGCGAGAAACGGGTTCCCGCCTGATCGCCGTGCGAACGAGTCCAGTCTTTCGAGGAACCGAGTTTCTCGGAAGCGCTCACGGTGGTCATCTTGTCGAGCGATCCTGCTGGAATCGTTTTGAACTCGGGCAGCTTCGCGCGTTCGGCCGGATCCTCGGCTTTCCAATAATCGGCCGTGTTGATTTTTCCGGAAAGCACTTCGAGGCCTTTGAGATTCCGCTCCAGGATCACTTCCGCGTCCTGATCGGGGAGGTGGTTGAGAATGCCGATCGTCCCGGTCCATCCGCTGTCGAGAACGGTTTCGATCATCTTCTGTTCCTGATCGCCGGAACCGATGGGCAGGATCTTTTTGCCCTGCTTGTCGCCGTCCTTGATCATGCCGTTCAGGTTCAGCGCGAGAAGATGCGGTTTCATTTTCGCGAACCATTCCGGGAACCGGTCGATGTGCTGGTGGGCGTGATGGAAATTGTAAACGATGCCGACGTTGTCCGCTTTCAGCTCATCGAGGATCGCGAGCTGGTTCTCCGGTTCGCCGAACCATCCGCCGTGATTGTAGAGGGCGACCTTGCAGCCGAGTCGTTTGCCTTCCTCGGCGATCGGCCGGATCTGATCGGCCGCGGCTTTCACCTTCGCCGGTTGGCCATCGACTTTCGGTTCATCGATCAGCACCCAGAGCTGCGGGTGGATCTTGTGGCGTTCGATGGTTTCGAAAATTTTCCGGTTCGATTCGTCCATCCCGCGCGACATCCACCATGCGGAGATCTCGATGCCGTGGGATTTCATCGCCTCCACCTCCGCGTCGAAGGTCGGGATGTGTTCGCCGCGCCAATCGTAGGCGAGCTTCGTGATGCCGAGGCGGTTCAGCATTTCCGCTCGCTCGGCGGGGCCGCGCTTCTTCGCGTCGAATGGAACGATGCACCAGGCGGCGAGGTTCTCCTTGCGGAGCAATGAGACGTCGCGAGCGGTGGCGGAAACGGCCAGCGCGAACGCGATGAAGAGTGACAGGGTTTTCATACGAACGGAGGCCTGATATAGCCTCCGTTCGCAGCGAATCTTTCAAGGGGAAACGCGGATCATTGCGCGGCGGGCGCAGCGACCGGCTTCAGCGAGATGTCATCCAGTTCGTAAGTGCCGGATTCGGCCTGGAAAAGGCAGGGCATGAACTGGAGGAAAGCCGCGTTCTCAGGCACGTCGATCGTGATGGATTTCTCCTCCCAACCGGCGGTGTCCTTGCCGGCGTTCGGGGCTTTCGGCTTGCCGGGCATTTTCACGCGCTCCGCATTGGCGAATTCGAGCAGGATGCGGGCGTCGAACCATGGCTGCGCGCCTTTTTTCAGGCCGGTGATCTTCTGTTTCCAGGAAAGCTGGACCTGTTTGGTGCCGGCGGGGATCTTGAATTCCTGATAGAGCATCACCATTTCGCCCGGCTTGCTGCTCTTGAGGGAGATGAAATGGTTCGCGGCGTCCTTGCCATATTCGCCGCCGGCTTTCGGCTTGGCCCAGCCTTCGGGCCAGTCACCGGCGGCATTGGCTTTTTCAAGGTCGCCGTTCGGGACGAGTTCCTGGGCGGCGGCGAAACCGGCGAAGGAGATCGCGGCGGCGAGAATCGGGAAGAGGGATGATTTCATGATGTGCAATTTGGGATAGGAAACAGATCGTCGCAAGGACGGGAGCCCGGATGATCACACCGCTTCGCGTCGCCCGGGTCCACTCCCCGAACGGGTAGTGATTGGTGCTTCCCTCCGCTTGCCTGTCCCATGATAGCGTTCCTCCGATGATCTTTTTCCGCCAGTGCCTCGTGTCCGCGGCGCTCCTGTCCCTGTGTGCGGGACAGGACGGGAAGGATCTGCCCGTCATCCGGGAAGCGAAGGATCTGCACCAGCTCACCCGCGCCGAGGTGCTGCTGCCCAGGCAGGTGAAGATCAAGGGCGTCATCACCTACAAGCGCGGCGATGAGTTCAACGACTTCGCGATGCAGGATCAGAGCGGCGGATTCATCGCCGACCTGCAGACGCCGCTGCCGATGACGCGTTCGCTGCAGCCCGGACAGGAAATCGAGATCGAGGGCTTCACGGTGATCGATCCTCCACCGGCGCCGCGTGTCAGCGTGATCCGGATGATCCCGGGAAAAATCGTCGGCCTGCCCGTCCCGCAGCCGTTGACCCCGCAGGCGCTTCTCGGCGGGGCCGGATTGTTTTCCTATGTCGAATTCAGCGGTGTCATCCGCAGCACGCGGATCGATACGAACCTGTTGCCCCAGCGGCTCGTGCTTGATTTCGGTCCGCCGGACCAAGGGCTCTCCGTCCGGATCGCCCGATTCGATGATGCGGCGATTTCGCGGTTCAAGCCTGACACCCGCGTCCGCGTGCGCGGCACCGCCCTCGCCTGGACGAGTGTGACGCTGCAGCCCTATTCGGTTTTCATCGGCGTGCATGACGAGGCCCAGGTGGAAGTGCTGTCCGAAGCGCGCGATCCGTCGTCGATCGAGCGTACGGAGCTCGGGACGTTCTCGTCCGCACACCAGGAGGGATTCGACGCGCGCCGTGAGAAAGTCCGCGGCGTGGTCACCCTGCGCTGGCCGGGGGAAATGGTGGTCATCCAGGGCGAAGGTGGGGCGGTCAGGGCGATCCCCGCCGATGCGGCGGACGTCCGGATCGGTGATGAAGTCGATGTGACCGGCTTCTCCAGCGCGGCGGCGGGACGCGTTTTCCTCGATCAGGCGGTGTTCACGTCTCCGGCTTCCGCGACACTTCCCGAGCCTGAGAGGATCGATGCGGTGAGCCTGAAACACCAGGCGGGGAGAAAGGACCGTGAAGCCCACCTGGTGCGCGTGCCCGGGATGCTGCGCGAGATCACCAGCCGTGAAAACCATCCGCTCCTGCGCTTGGAATCCGGAGGCATGATGTTCGACGCGCTGCTTCAGGAAGGCGTCAAACTTCCCGAGGGGCTCCGGCCCGGATCCGAACTCGAGATCACCGGAGTGTGTCATTATCTGGTGGGCGAAACCGCACGGCGCATCGCGATCCAGCTCGATGGTTTCGAACTCCAGCTCGCCGATGCATCGGGCATCCGGATTCTTTCAGCGCCTCCGTGGTGGACGCCGGGACGCCTCTTGGGCGTGATTTCCATCATCCTGTTCGTGCTCGGATTGTCGTTGCTCTGGGGGTTCGTGCTTCGTCGGCGCGTCGCGGTCCGCAGTGCGATGCTGGTCCGGGAAATCCGGGCCCGTCATGACACCCAGCTTCTCGTTTCCGAACGCTCGCGCCTCGCGGCGGATCTGCACGACACGCTTTCACAAACCCTGTCCGGCGCCGCGCTGCAAATGGAGATCGCCGATTCACTGGACGGTCGGAACGCGGCGGGTCATCACGAACTCGCCCGTCGTCTGATCGACCGCAGCCGCGAGGACCTCCGTCGCGCCGTGTGGGACCTCACGCCGAGCGCCCTGCTCAACCAGGATCTCGAAGCCGCTTTCAAATCCATCGCCGGAGAGGTCTCCTCCGACCATCACGGTGAGATCGTGATCGATGCCGAACCCTCGCTGCCACCGCTTCCGGAACGAACCCGGTCGCATATCCTGCGTGTCGGCCAGGAAGCGATCCACAACGCACTGCAGCACGGAAAGGCCGGTCGTGTCGTTGTTTCGCTGCGACGCTCGGGCGAGGGCATCATCCTCCGTGTCGAAGACAACGGCACCGGATTCGATCCCTCGCAGGCACCCGGTCCGGTCGAAGGCCATTTCGGCCTTGGCTCCATGCGCAACCGCATCGAGCGGCTTGGCGGGAAATTCACCATCAGCTCTTCGCCGCGCGGCACGGTTGTCACGGCCGACGTCCCGACCAACATCCCATCCGATTTTCCATGACCTCCCCAATCCGACTTCTGTTGGCGGACGACCACGCGATCGTGCTCGCCGGTCTCACCACCCTCCTTTCCCTCGAGCCAGGCATCGAGATCATCGCCACGGCTGAGAACGGCACCGAAGCCATCGAAAAATTCCGCGCGCACCGGCCGGATGTCGCGCTTCTCGATCTGCGCATGCCCGGCATCGACGGTGTCGAAGCCGCCCGCCGCATCCTCGCCGAATTTCCCAACGCCCGCGTGCTCATCCTCACGACGTTCGAAAGCGAGGAAGACATCCATCGTGCGCTGCAGGCGGGCGTGAGCGGCTATCTGCTGAAGGAATCGAAACGCCCCGATCTGCTCGCCGCCATCCGCGCCGTGCTGAACGGTGAAAGATGGCTGCCTCCGTTGATCGCACGGCTCGCGGCGGAGCGGGCCAAACAACCCGACCTTTCATCACGCCAGCTCGAGGTTCTCGATCTCGTCGCGAAAGGCCTCACCAACAAGGAAATCGGCGGCATCCTCGGTTTCAGCGCGGAAGGTGCGAAACAACATCTGCATCAGATCTATCAGAAACTCGGCGTATCCACCCGCGCCGAAGCCACCGCCGAAGCGCTCCGCCGCGGCATCCTCCGTCCCGACTGAAATTTCCAAACCCATGAAACAACGACTCATCCTGCTCCTCGGCGTCGCATTCGCTTCGCCTTCGTTCGCACAAACCAAAAACGACGCTGACGTGATTGTTTACAGCGGCGTCCCCTGTGGCATCGCTTCGGCCATCGCCGCCGCCCGTGAGGGGGCGAAGGTGATTCTGATCGAACCCGAAAAGCACGTCGGTGGTCTCAGCACCAGTGGCATCAACACCGCCGAATCGGAACACATGCTCAAGTGGACGATCGGTGGTTTCGCCGATGAGTTCTACCGTCTGCTTGGCAAACACTACGGGAAAGACGAGCCCGAGTATTATTTCGAATCCAGCGTCGCGCAGCAGGTTTACGACGCGATGTTGAAGGAAGCCGGTATCGACATCCGCTACGGTTCACCCGTCGACAAAGTCGAGAAAGACGGCACCACGTTGCGTTCGATCACGCTCACCAACGGCACGAAGCTGTCCGCGAAGGTTTTCGTCGATGCGAGTTACGAAGGCGACCTGATGGCGCGTGCCGGTGTCGACTACAGGATCGGCCGCGAGGCGAAATCCGAGTTCAACGAGGAAGCCGCGGGCATCCGTTTCGACAAGACCGTGCGCAAGGCACCGACCGTCGATGCCGAAGGGAAATTGCTTCCGGGTATTTCCGCATGGGCGAAGGATCTCAAGGAAGGCGACGCGCATCCGGCGCCGATGAACTACAACTTCCGTTTCACGATGGCGAAGGATCCGGCTCTCCAGGTGCCGTTCCCGAAACCGGAGAAGTATGACCCGAAACGCTACACCATCCTCGCGAACTGGCTGAAGGAACGCACCGCCGCCGGTGAGAAGACCAAGTTCGAGGACATCATCGACCCCTACAAGCGCCGCAACGGCAAGTTCGAGATGAACAACAAACAGGCCGCGATCTTTTCGCTCGGCCACTTCGGCGGACAGTTCGAATGGTCCGATGCCGGTTATGAAAAGCGGAAGGAGATCTTCGACGATCACATGGAGTATTCTCTGGGTCTGATCCACTTCCTCCAGAGCGATGAAGCGGTGCCAGCGAATGTCCGCGAAGAGGCGAACGAGATCGGCCTGCACAAGGAGGAGTTCAAGGACAACGGCAACATCCCTTATCAACTTTATGTCCGCGAAGCCCGCCGCATGCGCGGTGAGTATGTCGTGCGCCAACAGGACGTGCAGGACGAGCGCCGCAAGGAAGACAGCATCGGCATCAGCAGCCATTTCATCGACAGCCACCACGTCCAGCGCGTCGCGCTTTCACCGACCGAATTCGTCAACGAAGGCCGCATCTGGCGCATGGGTTATGCGTATCAGATTCCTTACCGGGCGCTCCTGCCGAAAGCTTCGCAAACGACGAACCTGATCGTTCCAGGGGCCGCAAGTTACACCCACGTCGCGTTCTGTACGCTGCGGCTTGAAAGCGTTTGGATGATCACCGGTCATGCGGCGGGCATCGCGAGCTCGATCGCCGCGAAGGAAAACGTCCCGTTCAACAAGGTGCCAATCGCCGCGCTTCAGGAAAAACTCCGCCAGCAGAAGCAGGTCGTCGACTTCATCGAAGGCAAGCCGGAGAAGTGCGAGAAGCTCAACGGTCCGCCGGAGTTCTGATCACTCCTCCATCGCCATCGCCTGTGAACCCATCTTGTCCACGCCGGTCCAATCGAGATCGGCGAGACTCCGGTGGGCCACGGGTGGGAAATCCACGACATCGCCTTTCGGGGCGACCGCGATCCATCCGCGCGATTGCCAGTTCGTGAACCATCGTGAGATTTCCTCGGGTTCGGGCTCACGGCTGGCGGGTTCGGAGAAAAGCGCGTCCAGTTTTCCGCCGTTCCGAAGGCGCAGGAGAAGTTCGAACTCCACGTCATCAAGCCGGCATTGGAGCCGGCCACGGGTTTCGCCGCGCCACACCGCGACCCAAACGGGAGGATCGTCATTCGGAGTGAATGTTTCCCAATCCTCGCAAAGATCCGCCGGGACCGGCAGCTCCAGCAGGAACACATGAGGTTGCAGGATCAACTCCGCGGTCGCGAGCTGGTCCGGCGGCACCGTTTCGAAATCCGCCGCTTCGAAAATCTCCATGTAGGCGTATTCGAGCTTCGCGATGGATGAAAACCACCGGCGTTCCACGACATCGAGTCCGTCCCATGAAGAAACAAATTCATCCATTCTCCTTCCGAGATGGCGCAGCGTGAAGCTGCCTGACGGACACGCCGAAAGATAGGCTTCCATCAGGTTCCAGAACTGCGCCTCGCCGGCCATTTTCCGCAGCACGGGAAAGTCCTCCGCGATCGAATCCAGGACGCGGAACCAGTACTGGCGGTGGTAAAGCTCGAGCCGTTCCTCGGAGGAGAGATTCGATCCCGGCTTCATGAGTTCGCGGGCTTTCTCCAGGAATTCAGGCGCATGGCCTTCGTCGTTCGGCACCAGCTCCGTGCTTTCGCGGCTCGATCCGCGGAGAGGAAATTGAAGCGCGTCGAAAAATTCGCGCTGCAGGACTTCAAGCGGCTTCATGATCGTTTTTCTTCGCCAATGCCGTTTCGCGCCATGTCTCGGACTTCTTCGCTTCCGCCCAGACCTCGTCGAACGAGGGGATGCGTCCGTCCCATTCGAGCAAGGTCGCGACCGGTCCGCAGCGCTCGATCGCACGTTCGTAAAGTTTCCATACCGGATCGATCACCGGATGATCGTGGGTATCGACGATGAAGCGTTCGTAACGGGAGTGTCCGGCGATGTGGATCTGCGCCACACGCTCAGGGGGCACGAAGTTCACATACTCCATCGGATCGAACTCGTTGTTCACCGAGGACACGTAGATGTTGTTCACGTCCAGCAGGATCCCGACATCCGCCTGTTCGCAGACCTCGGCGAGGAATTCCCACTCGGTCATCTGGTTGTCGTTGAACTCGCCGTAGCTGCTCACGTTTTCCATCGCGAGCGGTGTTTCGAGGAAGTCCTGCACCATGCGCAGGTTCTCCGCCGTTTTTTTCGCCGCTTCGAACGTGAACGGGATGGGCAGGAGATCGTGGCTCATGCGGCCATCAACGCTGCCCCAGCAAAGGTGGTCCGAAACCCAGGGAGTCTTCGTGCGGCGGATCAGCCGCTTGAGCTGCTTCAGGTGATCACGGCTCACGCCGCCGGCATTGCCCGGATAGAGGCCCACGCCGTGCTGGACGACGCGGTATTGTTCGAGGATCCGGTCGAGCACGTCGAAGGCCCGGCCTCCGTCGACCATGTAGTTTTCGGAGATGATTTCGAACCATCCGACCGGAGGCTTTTCCGAAAGGATGTGCTGGTAGTGCGGCACGCGCAGGCCGATGCCCGTCGCCAGCTCGACACCGCCGGTGAATTTCGAAGCCATTCGGGTGGAAAAAAGAAACCCCGCGGCACGGATGCACCGCGGGGTTTGCCGGGAAAATCAGAGAATGGTGCCTTCCTTCTTCTTCTCTTTGTCCTTGCCGGGGCAGTCGTCCTTCTTCTTGTCCTTGTTAGGGCAGTCGTCCTTCTTCTTCTCGGCGGAGACCGCCTTTTCGGAAAGAGGAGCGGCGGAGACGACACTGGTGCCGGCGGCGAGAACTCCGGCGACAGCGGCAGCGACAAGGGCTTGGGTTGCTTTCATCAGTATAGGTTGTTTTTGGTTTCAGCGTGAGACACGGACTTTTCCGTCCGATACAGCACTCACTATCATCGGGAATTTTGGCAGGGCGAGAAGATTTCGTGGCTTGCGGAATGGATTCCGGCAGCCGCGCCTTTGAGGGACAGGGAAGTTTATTTTAAAAATAACGCGAGATAAACGCGCGTTATCAAAAATAAATATTGCGTAGAAGTAGTGACTATGTAAACAAATTAGATCCCCCTTATGAAAACCATCCTCGTTGCGATTTCAGTCGCGTTTCCCTCCCTCGTCTCCACCGCCCATGCGCAAGAGCAGAAGGAAGTGGCGTTCTCCATCCAAGGCGACCAGCTCAGCTGGTTCGAAGTCGATAACCCCACCATCCAAGGAATGTTGGCGGTCACCGGGCTTCCCACGGGTTTTGACGGCAATGCCCTTGCCTACGACAACACCGCGAACCGCCTGCTGTTTCTGAGCGGACCGGCGGCGACCCAGCACGGGTTGTTTTCGGTGAGCCTGGAAGACGTGATTCTCAAGGCTGACGAAGCCGTGAACGCTGGCGCGGCGGTCAACGTCGGCATCTTGTCATTCGCCGGATCGAGGGAGCTTTTCGGCGGAGGCTTTTACGACGGCTCCTATTACACGCTCATCAATGGCAGCGACACGTTGGTGAAGGTGGACTTTGACTCGCCCGGCGGCTCCATTTCCTCCACCACCCAGATCAACCTGCCCGGCAATGCCGACATGCATCTGGGAGACATCGCGTTCGACAGTACGGGAAATCTCTGGATCTCGGGGAACACCGACCCGAGCGTCACCGCCACGAACGACCGGCTTTGGAGATATTCCACCCCGGATGGCGAAACATTCGTCAACGAAGGACCTCTCAGCCCGGCGGGTGTCCGTTACAACGGCATTTTCTTCGGCCTCGAGGATGAGGATTTGCATGGCTACCGCAAAGCCGGTGGCAATCCCGCGGAATACGGATCCATCGACCAGGACACCGGGGCGTTTTCGCAAGTGTATGTCGGAGAGCCTTTCGAATCCGGTGGAGATCTTTCCAATGGGATCTTGATCGAGGTGGTGCCCGAACCTTCGGGTGCCCTTCTCGCCGTGCTTGGAGGTGGCCTCGGTCTGATGCGGCGCCGCCGCCACTGATCCGGCTGTTCGGTTTCCGGTGCGGTGGCCGCTCCGTCCGTCACTGCACCGGCGCGAAGAGGCGGGCGAAGCGGGCTGCCACCCGGAACCAGAACGGCTTGCCGCTGAAATCTCTCATCAGGGCTTCGTTGGCGTGACGGAAATCTTCCGCGAGCATCGCCGTCACCTCATGCACGAATTTGGGATCGGGGGAAAACGCGGTTATTTCGAAATTCAATCGGAACGAGCGGTTGTCGAGGTTCGCCGAACCCACCGCCGCCAGGCGATCGTCCACCAGCATGACCTTCTCGTGGAGGAATCCCTTGTGATAACGGAAAATCCGGATGCCGAACGGCAATGACTGTTCGTAGTAAGTGAAAGCCGACAGCCAGACCAACAGGTGGTCGGCACGCTCAGGGATCAGGATCCTCACATCCACGCCCCGAAGCGAGGCGGTTTGCAGGGCGGCGATCACCCCTTCATCCGGCACGAAATACGGGGAAGCGATCCAGAGTTTGTCCCGTGACATGTTGGCGGACTCGACGACGAGCAGTTGCCAGGAATCCGCCCCATCGGCGGGTCCGGTGGGGATCACCGCCGCCACTTGATTGGCTTTCTCGACCTCTTTTTCCCAGGTCAGGTCCAGCATCTGATTCGTGGCCCAGTACCAGTCTTCGAGGAAAACAAGCTGGAGTGCCTCCACGGTCGGTCCTTTCAACCGCAGGTGCGTGTCACGCCATTCGCCGAATTTCTGATCCCGGCCGAGGTATTCGTCGCCGACATTGATGCCGCCGATGAAGCCGACGCGACCATCGATGATGACGATTTTCCGGTGATTGCGGAAGTTGTATTGCAGCCGCGAAACCCACGTTCGGTTCGCGCCGAAGGTCCGGCATTCGACTCCCGCGTCCCTCAGTTCGCGGAGATATTTGCGCGACAGTTTGTGCGATCCGATTTCATCGAAAAGAAACCAGATGCGGATACCCTCCCTGGCTTTGCGGATCAGCAATTGCTGCAGCCGGATCCCGATCCGGTCGTTCTTCACGATGAAGAAATTGATGCAGACGTACTCCTCCGCGTTTTCGATTTCGTGGAAAATGCTGTCGAAGGTTTCCTCGCCATCGATCAGCAGGGTGAGCTCGTTGCCATCGGTGAACGGCAGGCCTCCGAGAGTTTGGGCCGCCCGCGCGATGGCGTCGTGTTTCGCGATCCCCACTTCATGGCTGGCGACCATGCGGTGCATTTCGGAAGCCAGTTTTCCAAGTTCCTCGTCGTCATGTTTCCGCGCCCGGACGTAGCCATGGAACCGCGAACGGCCGAGGAGCCAGTAAAGCGGAATGGCCAGATAGGGGAAGGTCACCAACGAAACCACCCAGGCGATCGTTCCCTGCGAAGTCCTCACGTGCATCAGCGCATGGATCACGTGGAGGAGTCCCAGGACATGCAGGAATACGACCCCCGCGGCTCCCAGCCACGCGAGCACCTGTGCGTCAATGATGGCCAACATTTCCTGTGAAGGCTACGCCACCGCCCGGCGCGCACAAGCACTCATGAATGAAGCATGAAGCGGCCTTCTCCGGGGCTCATCGCAAGCACGGTCCGCATTTACATGCGGTTGGATGCAATTGCTGTTAGGCCATTGCTTAATTGTTAAGCATTCAAACTGATTGTGTGGAATGGACGGAATCCCATTAAGTGCCCGTTACCTTGGCTTAATAGATCGATTCCAAGGTAAACCCTTACACATATCAAAATCCCATGATATCAAAATCCAAAATGGCACTACCGTGCCTATTCCACGCGGCGGCAGCCTCCCTTCTGCTGACGTCCGGCGCAATGGCCACCACGTATTACGTGGATTCCGTATCGGGCTCGGAATCCTATCCCGGCACACTGGCCCAGCCGTGGCGGGACATCGGCACGGGTTCGAAGGTGAACACCGTCCTCTTCCAGCCGGGCGACACGATCCTTTTCAAAAGGGGATCTTCCTGGACGGGATTCATCCAACCCGCGAAGTGCGGTGGCACCGAAGGATCTCCCATCACCTTTGATGCCTATGGAACCGGCGCCAAACCCGTGATCAACGGCAATGGCATCACCGGCCAGGAGAAAGGAGCGGTGATCCTCTGGAACCCGCGGAACTTCATCTTCCGGAATTTCGACATCACCAATCCGGCCGGCGGTGATGCGATCCGAAACGGCATCGTCCTGAACTATCACTCGGGAAGCGTGCCTCCCGCGGGCACCCCGCCGGAAGAGGCGGACGGAAACATCCGGGTCTACCGGAACGTGTCCATCACCGACAATGACATCCACGATGTCCGTGGCTGGACCGTGCGGGATGCCGGCCTGCAGAACTACAACAACGCGGCGCTTCTTGTCCGCTACGTCGGCTCATCCACCTATCCGGTCAGGGCCGAAAACCTCACGGTTGAGAACAACACGTTCTACGACAACAAGTGCATCGGCTTTTATATCAAACCCGGCGGTTATTACTCGGGCCGCGGCGATCTCTGGGCAACGGGACTCGTTGTCCGCTCCAACACGTTCAACCGGGGCGGGGCGGATCACATCATCATCCAGGGAGCGGACGCGCCGTTGGTCGAATACAATTCGGGCTATGACGCCGGCCTGCTGGCCACCCAGCCGTCGGCCGCCTACATCGCGGGAATGTGGACCAACTTCTTCACCCGGGAGACCCTCTTCCAGTTCAACGAAGTCGCGCGGACCTGCACCGACTTCGTGAATGGCTCGGGAGGTGATGGCCAGGCCTTCGACGTGGACTACGGCACCATCGACACCCACACGTTCCAATACAACTACACCCACGACAACGAAGGCGGCGTCCTCATCATGATGCCTCCGCAGAAGAATCCGAACACGGGGCTTCCTTACGCCGCGGTTTATAAAAAGGTCGTCTACCGCTACAATCTCAGCGTGAACGACAGCCGCAACACGGGCACCGGTTGCCAGTTCGCGGTGGAGCCGTCCTATCCGACGAACTCGGCGCACGTTTACAACAACGTGCTCTACACCACGCGCGGGGAAGGTTTCAGGTTCAGGGACATTCCGGGGACCTTCTACTCCAACAACATCATCCACACCCCGTCGGCCGTTTATCCGACCAAGCCGCTGTTCTCGAACAACTGCTATTTCGGACACACTCCCGAGGTGACGGACCATCGCAAGCTCATCGCCGATCCGCTCTTCGTGGGGCCCATCCCTGTCACCGCGGGTGACGGATACACCGCGGCGAACGCGAATCCGTTCATGATCCAGGACATTTCGCCATGCGTGAACGCGGGTGAGACCATCGCCGACAACGGCGGAGAGGACTTCTGGGGCAATCCCCTCTATGCGGGTGGTGCCGCCGACATCGGCATGCACGAAGTCGTGGGAGGCAGCCGTCCCGCACCGGGTGCCGCGATCATCACGGATGATCCGGAGAATGCTCCGACCCTTGACTACACTGGCACCTGGTACTGGGCCACGGGCCAGGACAAATATCACAACGGCACGAGGGCGTACACCGTCACCACCGGCAACTCGGTCGAGTTCAACTTCACCGGCACCAACATCGCGATCTACGGCGTCCGCGGCCCCGGCCACGGCAGGCTCAACGTGAGCATCGATGGCGGCACGCCCGTGCTTGTGGAGTGCTACCGGCCGTATCCCAACACCACGACGGACGACCATCTGTTCCGCACGAAGCTGTTCCAAGCCTCCGGCCTCGCCAATACGACGCACAAGATCGTCGCAACCAGTGTCGCCAAGTCCCCGCTCTCCAGCTTCGGTACGATCGAGATCGATTATTTCCTGCAGGTGCCCGAGACACCGTTGCACGACCCGTCGTTCACCGTCTCGGACATCACATCGACGTCGGTCACCTACACCGGCGCACCTTGGGGATACACCACGACCAGCGACAAGAACTTCGGCAACACCTATGTCTCGTCCAGCAACCCGGGCGATTACCTCGAATACACGTTCACCGGAACCGGCGTGAGATTGCGCGGTGTCAGAGGCGGCAACTTCGGCAAAGTGGACGTCTCGATCGACGGCGGCCCCGTGACCCAGGTCAACTGCTACCAGCCGACCTCGAACGACTACATGGTGAATCTCTTCGAAAGCGCCGGTCTTCCGTATGGTTCGCACACCATCAAGGTGGCCGTCGCGGCGAAAGATCCGGCGTCCGGTTCCAATGTCGTCTGGCTGGATTGCTTCGAAGTGCTCAACGGCGGCATCCTGCCGTCGGCGGATGCCATGGTCCGCAATGGTGTCCATGCCGGCACCAACTTCGGAACCGCCGCGACCTTCGACGTGAAACTCGACTCCACCGACTTCCAGCGGGAGGCTTTCCTCAAGTTCCCGGTCACCGGCTACGCCAACGCCACCAAGGCCACCCTGTTCCTGGTCCCGACCTTCAACGGCACGGATACCGCGGTCACCTATTCCGTGGAGTTGGTGGGCAACGACGCATGGACCGAATCCGGGATCACCTGGAACAACAAGCCGACATCCAGCACGGTCTTGGGAACCTTCACCGGAGCTTCGCTCAGAACCTTCACCCCGGTTACGCTTGATCTCACCAACGAAGTGCAGGCGCAGGCCGCCGCGGACGGAACCCTCTCACTCCGCATCCGCTCGACCAACACCGGGATCGCGAAATGGGTGAACTTCGGGTCCCGCGACAACGCGACGCCTTCGTTCCGCCCGCAATTGCTGATCAAAGTTCCCTGATCGCTGACATCCGGCGCAACCCGTTGAAGCGGGCCGCTGGCCGACAATCATCGGAGCGAACTGGCAGAACGATTCCCACGATCATCGCTGCCAGTTCGCTCCTCCATTGATCCATCCATTGAATTTCATGTCCGTGACCTCCATCTCTCAATTTGTTCCCACCGGTCTTCCGTGCCGTTGGATCCGATCCCTCGCCGTGATCGCAGCCTCGCTTTCACTGGCGGTTTTTGCCCGGGCTGAAGCACCCGCGTCTTCCGCAGCCACCGACATGGTGGTCGCCACTATCAATGGCGAGCCGGTTTCCGCCGGGGAATACTCGCTCGTGATGGGACGCCAGGCTCCGCGGGTCTACGCGTCTCTGAAAGCGGAGAAAAATCTCGATGACCACTTCGGCTACTGGAGCCCGGATGCCGGCCCGGACAGTCCCTTCGCGAAGTTGCGCGGGATGGTGCTGCAAGAGCTCGTCACGATCAAAGTCCAGCAGACCATGGCCAAGGAAAAGGGACTGCAGAACGACATCAGTTTCGCGGGTTTCCAGGAGGGCTTTCTCAAGGAAAACAACCGGCGCAGGGAAGCACTCGCCGCCGGAACCGTCATCTACGGGCCGAAGCAGCACAACGAGCCGGCTTACTACTACATCCTCTTCGGCGATCTCTCCTTCCGGCTGAAGCGCAAGGTTTGTCAGGAAACCGCTCCCCACATCCCCGAGGAGGAAATCCGGAAATTCTACGAAGAGCACAAGGCAGCTCTGAAGAATCCCGCCTATGATGCCGTCCGGGACCGGATCGCTGAGGAAATCGCGGGCCGGAATTTCGAAAGGCTTCTCCCGTCCCTCTACCAATCCGCCAAGGTCGAGATCAACGAGGAGGTCATCCGTGGTCTGCTCCCACGCCACGATGTGGCACCGGTGGACCCAGCGAAGCCGACGCCGCATTGAGCGACGCGACTCCTGAAACAAGAAACCCGCCCTGTCTTCTGACCGGGCGGGTTTGCTATGAAATCCGTTTCGCTGGAAATCTCAGAAGCTGAAGACTTCGCCCGGCTTGAAGAAGCGCTTGATCTCGGCTTCCGCGGCTTCCGGGGAATCCGAAGCGTGGCAGACGTTGCGCATTTTCGATTCGGTGTCCTTGAAGCCGAAGTCACCGCGGATGGTGCCGGCTGGAGCCTGGGTCGAATCGGTCGGTCCGAGCAGATCACGCACGCGGCCGATCACGTTCTCACCTTCGAGAGCGAGGGCGATGACCGGGGTTTCCTGCATGAATCCGCGGACGGACGGGAAGAACGGTTTGTCGGCGATGTGCGAGTAATGCTCGGCAAGGATCTCGTCGCTGAGAGCGAGCATCTTGATGCCACGGATGGTGAAACCTTCTTTCAGAAAGCGGGCAAGCACCTCGCCGGTGAGGTTTTTGGAAACCGCATCGGGTTTGAACAGAATCAGCGTCGTCTCAAGAGCCATGCCGCGAAGTAGGCGGGGGATGACGCGGAAGCAAGCCTTTCTTCGAGTCCGGCGGAGCGACTTCCTTCACTGATCCAAAGCATCCGCCCGTTGCCGGAGCGACTTCGCGGCATCCAGATTCCGCTTTTCCTGCTCCCACAGCGCGGCCAATCGTCTCAGTGCGGCGGCGGTTTCCTTTTTGCGATCGGCGGGAAAAGCCTTGATCGCGTTGCGCAACCGCTCCTCGGCGGCCTTGCTTTTGCCTTCCTCGATCAGGCAATCGGCCGACTCCAGCAGGAATTCCGGATCCATTTTCGCGTTGGCTCCCATCGCCGCCTCGGCTTCGAGGAAAAGCCGGCCGGCCTTGCTCTTCGTTTCCGGATCGCGGCGGGTGGCGATGGCCAGTTTCGTGGAGAGTTCGATCCGTGCCGGATGATCGAAAACCCCTTTCTCCAACAGCAGTCTCGCGGAGCGCGGATCATCGGCGGCGAGGAACTCGTCCGCCAGCACTTCGAATTCGCGCGGTGAACCACCCCGATATTTCAAGAGTTCCGCGCCGTAGAACCGCGCCTGAATTTCGTCTCCTTTCAGCCGGTAGAACTTCGCCAGCGATTGGAGGGCCTGTTCGCTCCTCGGCCGGATCTCGATGACCTCCTTCAGCGTCTTTTCCCCTTCATCGTCTTTCTTGGCGGAGAAAAGCATGATGCCGAGCCGAGTGCGCAGATCGAGAGACCACGGTGCGGTGTTCACATGTTCGCGGAGAACGGCGATCGCATCGTCAGTGCGGCCGGTTTCCCGGAAATAATCCGAAGCCGCGCGGACCAATGGAACATTCTTCGGATGGGCGAGCAAAGCGGAGCGGTAACGGCGGTCGACACGATCGCGCGCAGGCAGGTCCTTTTTATCGAACATCGCTTGGGCGGCGGATGCGAATATCTGCGCCGCCTGGGGATCATCCGCCGGGAGCTGGTTCATCAGCTCCAACGCCTTCTGCTTGTCCCCGCGATCCCGGAAAAGATGGAGCAGGCGTGAAGTGACGGAAATGTCGCCGGGTTTCTTCACCAACACTTTTTCCAGAACGTCGATTGCCAGCTTCTGGGCCATCGCGTCGCCGCGGCCCTGTTGTTCGAGAAGGTGGGAATAGGAAAGTTGGACGTCCACCCGATCCGGGGAAGCCGCCGCGAGATCACGCATCAATTTCACCGCGCCTTCGCGATCGCCCGCGCCGAGCAGGATCTCGACGGAGTTTTCCACGAGAGGGAGGGCGAGGGGATCAAGCAGACGCGCCTTTTCATAGTGCGCCCTTGCGGCTTCCGGATTTCCCCGGCCGTCCTCCAGCACTCCCATCGCGTATTCGACGCGCGGGTTTTCCGCGGCCATCAACGGGCCGGCGATCAGCAGGGCGAGGAATCCTCTCACATCGGCCAGCGTAGCACCCCCGGGCGCGGTGGCAATCCCGGGAGCGCTGCCGGTGAACGTCATTTCATGCTGTGGAGCCCGACCACGTTGCCTTCGGTGTCCTTGAAGATGCCGATGAAACCGTGCGGCGTGATGTCGGTGCGCGGTTTGATGATTTCACCGCCGGCCGTCGGGATGCGGGAAAGCACGCCGTCGAGATCGCCCTCGACATTCAGATAGACCAGCGTGCCACCCGCGCCGGGTTCCCAGCCTTCCATCAGCGTCAGACAGCCGCCGATGCCCTTGTCGTATTCAGCGGGGAAGAGGGCCATCTTGTGCTCGCCTTCGACGACGTCCATCGAGTCGGAGAGGATCGCTTCATAGAAACCCTTGGCACGGTCGAAGTTGGAGACCGCGATTTCAAACCAGTTCACTGCGTTGTTTTCATAAGTTCGGATTGTTCCGCCCGGCCTCATGCCGGACACGCAGCCATCCGAACACGGCCTACTGACAACCCTATGTCAGTAGCCTGAAAAAATTCCCGCAGGGGCGTACCGGGCCGCGACGGCGGAGGCGGTCCGGTGGATTTCCTCGCGCAATGCCTCCGGGGAAATGACCTCCGCATCGGCGCCGTAGCTGATCAGCCACGAGGCCATCCATTTCGTGCAGGTCGTAAGGCTTTCGACCCGCACCCAGCCTCCGGGCAACGGCGTTTCCGTGATGGAACTGGAGTAGAATTCGTTGCGCACCCGTTCCATCACGGACGCTTTGAAATGAATCACGCTCGGGATCACTTCGTGCGCGGCGATCTGCTCGGCGAGGAAATCCTTCATCGAGAAATCGTCGTGCCCGGTGAACGGTTTGTCCGTCACCTGCCAGCGGTCCATCCGGTCGAGCCGGAAATCGCGGACGGCGTTCCGCAGGCGGCAATGGGC
>DATLIO010000107.1:0-3196 GCA_035539355.1 Luteolibacter sp. | reverse complement strand
AAAGGTGCGGGCCAGTCCTTGTCCAGCCAGACGAGGCCTGCGGGGGACGAGTGGGCGTCGAAAGTGGCGAGCCCTTTTTCGCTGCCTCCGGCATCCGGGCCGAGGTTTTTGAAGGGTTGCGTGATTTCCAATCCTTCGGGCTTGTCCGGAGTGTGCGGGTAAGGCTTTTCGGTCCAGTCCGAATACTGGTAGGGGAAGCCGTAGTGTTTGCCGGGTTCGATCAGGTTGAGTTCTTCGGCGCAGTGGGCGTCGGGTCCGTTGTCGACCCCGAGCAAACGCTTCTGATCATCCCAGTCGAAGCCATACGTGTTGCGCAGGCCGCGGGCGATGACTTCGATCTCAGGCTTCTCCGCCTTCGGATCGATGCGCCACATCGCGGCGGTTTTCGGATCCTCACCGGTCGTCGCGTAGTTCGGCTGTTTGCCGGCTTCACCGCTGTCGGTCCGCGCGCCGCTGTTCACGTAGATCATGCCGTCGGGACCTTGGGCGATGTGGGAGAGACCGTGGTTGTAAGGCCCGATGCCGAAAGGTGCGGTCGTTTTCAGCCAAGGTTGCGGCGTTTTCCATTCGCCGCCCGCCGACCAGGCTTCCGTGCGCCAGATCGTCATCTCGTTGCGGACGGGCGTGGCGTTCTTGTTGCACTGGTTGCTGGTGAGATAGAGGTGGCCGCGGTCGTCGACCATCATGCCCATCACGAGCTGGTCACCGAGTTCGGGGTCAATGAAATCCTGATGCTTGAAAAGGTGGGTGACGCCGGATTTGCCCGGAGTCCATGTCCAGACGTCGCCTTGCATCGAAAGGATCAGGATGCGTTTTCCATCCGGATGAGGGGCGAGACGTGTCGGAGAAAAACCGAGTTCCTCGACCATCGAGAGCGACCAACCTGCGGGAGCGTCGGGAAGTTTTTCCCCGGTCATCGAAGCCTTGAGTGCGGCGAGCGTCGGGAATTTCGTCTTCGCGCGCGTCGTGGTGATTTCCTCGAGGGTGACGGGTTTCACTTCGTTGCCCCACGATGAGAAGACGAAATTGAAGACGGTGGTGAGTTGTTCGTCGTCGAGGAACGCTGCGGGCATGCCGCCCTTGTATTTCTGGCCGTTGACCTCGATCTCACCGCTGAGTCCTTCCATCGGTCCGCGCAGGGCTTTCTCGCGGTTGTGGAGCAGGAAATCGGATTTCGCTAGAGGCGGGAAGACACCCGCCATGCCGAGACCTTCGAGTCCGTGGCACATGGCGCAGTTGGCTTTGTAAAGTTCCGCGCCATCGGGAGCGGCGTGGAGCGTGGAAATCAGGACGGACAGGGCGGCGAAGCGGCGCATGGGTTTCGGGCGGATGATTGTGGAAAGTTTCAGCGGTATGAAGCGTTTAGTTTCCCATGTTTCCGAAACCCGTTCTGTTCCTGCTGCCGTTCGTCCTTCCGCTGACCGCCGCCGCCCAGGCTCCGGCTCCCGCGCCGGTGGAAATACCCGCCAAACCGGCGGCGTTCGACTCTCCCTCGTCCACGGATGAGGATTTCCCGTTCCAGGGCGAATACGCCGGTGGGGAGGGCGAAGGGAAAATCGGCGTGCAGGTCATCGCGCTGGGGAACGGCGAATTCGAGGCGGTCGGTTACACGGGTGGCCTGCCGGGCGCGGGTTGGGATGGCAACCGGGAGAAGATCCACCGCACGAAATCGAAGCGCGGGGAAGGCGCGGTGTCCGTCGCGTTCGAGCACGGTGATCTGACCGGCGAGGTTGACGGGGTGAAAATGTATATTTCGAAAAAGGGTGAAACCGCGAAGATGGAATTGGAGCGGGTCGACCGGAAATCGCCCACGCTCGGAGCCAAGCCGCCGGAAGGGGCGGTCGTGCTTTTCGGCGGAAAGGATGGGAACGATTTCAAGGGTGCCAGCGTCACCGAGGACGGCCTGCTCACCCAAGGCGCCACCAGTTCGGAGAAGTTCGGCGATTTCTCGCTGCACATCGAATTCCGCCTGCCGTACATGCCCGCCGCACGGGGTCAGGGACGGGGCAACAGCGGGATCTATCTGCAGGGCCGCTACGAGGTGCAGATGCTCGACAGTTTCGGGCTCGATGGGAAAGACAACGAGTGCGGCGGCCTTTATAAAATCTCCGCGCCGAAGGTGAACATGTGCCTGCCTCCGCTGGCATGGCAGACCTATGACATCGATTTCACCGCGGCGAAAGTGGACGCCGAGGGCAAGAAAACGGCGAACGCGAAAGTGTCGGTGAAGCACAACGGAATCGTCATCCAGGACACCGAACTGCCCGGCACGACGGGCGGCGCGCAGTTGAAGGAAGACGGCACTCCCGGGCCGATCCATCTGCAGAATCATGGAAATCCGGTGAGGTATCGGAACATCTGGATCGTCAGAAAGTGACGGTCACTTCCCGGCGGAGAGGATGCTTTCGATGCGGAGTTCGGCGTCCTTGTCGGCTCCGTCCCACACCGGTTCGATGCGGAGCGTGTGTTTGCCGTCGGGAAGATCCTTCGCGATCGATTGCCACATGAAAAGATTGCCACTGCCTTTTTTAGCGGGGGCGAAACGAGTGGTGTCGAGCGGCCAGAGGAAATCATCGGGTTTTGCTTTCGGGATCTGGACCGGTTTGCCGTCGATCCAGATTTTCACCGGAGGTGTCAGTCCGTTGCGTTCGCCGAAGAAGCCGACCATCGATCCTTCGAACTCCGTTTCGAGGGCGGGTGATTTGTCCTTTGCGGATGCGGTGGCGACGTCGCCCATCCACCGGCTGGCGAGGCCGTCGAACCACAGCGACGTGCGCCAGGTTTTCTGCATCTTCCATCCGGCGGGAAGATGGTCCGCGAGAAGGGTGCGCGAGCGTTCCGGATAGAGATCGGGAAAGACGGTCTGATCAGGAATGACGGCGGAAGGCTTGGTGGCGATGGCGATTTCGAATCGGTTGCGGACGGCTTCAAAGAACAGCTCGTAACCTTCATCACCTGGATGGGCGCCGTCACCCATGTTCCAGATGTCCGCGGCTTTGATCCCCCGGGCGACACGGTTCTGAACGAACGAGCAGACGTCGGCCGATGCGACTCCGTAAACATTGGCGAGCCTGATGTGTTCCGCGTGCCGCACCGGAATGTCGCCGGGCTTTTCCGCATGCCATTTGAAAAGCATGATCACCTGCATCACCGCGGCGTCCGATTTGAGGAGCTCGCGGAGGATGCGTTCGTAGGA
>DATLIO010000106.1:0-7455 GCA_035539355.1 Luteolibacter sp. | reverse complement strand
GATTCGAACCAATGACCGTCCGCTTAGAAGGCGGATGCTCTATCCAACTGAGCTACGGGTACTTGCCGCGGCAGATCTACCAGTCCCGTCCGGCCAAGTCAAAAACCGCTTTGAAAAAATCCCCCGGACGCTAACAAAGCCCCATGGAACCAGCGATCGGGATCATCGGCGGCAGCGGACTTTACGAATTGGATGGCTTTGAAAAAACCGAGGAACGATTCATTTCCACTCCTTTCGGTGATCCCTCGGACGCGTTGGTCGGCGGCACGCTTTCCGGCAGGCAAGTGTGGTTCCTGCCCCGCCACGGACGCGGCCACCGGCTTTCCCCGTCTGAAATCAACCATCAAGCGAACCTCTGGGCGCTGCGCAGCCTCAACGTCCGCTGGCTCATCTGCGTGACCGCCGTCGGCAGCCTGAAGGAAGAATACCGGCCGCGCGACGTCGTCCTGCCGGACCAATATTTCGACCGCACGAGCCGCCGCGAGCATCACACGTTCTTCGGCAAAGGCATCGTCGGCCACGTTTCATTCGCGGATCCGGTGAGCTCCGGACTCCGCGGGATCCTGCGGGCGGCCTGCGAGGAAACATTCATCCATTACCACGACGGCGGCACCTACGTGAACATGGACGGGCCGGCGTTCTCCACCCGCGCGGAGAGCAACGCCAACCGCCAGCTCGGCTTCGACGTGATCGGCATGACCAACCTCCCCGAAGCGAAACTCGCCCGCGAAGCCGAGATCGCCCTCGCGACGCTGGCGATGATCACCGACTACGATTGCTGGAAAATCGAGGAGGAAGCCGTGACCGCGGAAGCCGTGATGTCCCATCTGAAAGCCAACGTCGCCGCCGCGAAACGCATTCTGGCATCGGCGATTCCGAAAATCCCCGCCGTCCCGGATTGGGCGGAACACCGGTCCCTCGACGGAGCGATCATGACCCCCAAGAACCTGTGGCCGGACGACCGCAAAACCGCTCTGGAGCCGATTCTCGGCCGTTTTTCCTGATCCGGGAAAACGAAAAGATAGGCGTGACATCTTGTATGAAATGTTTAGGCTCCCCTAAAGATTCCCCGGCCTTATTCCCGACCCCATGAAAAGCCCAATCGAAACGCTCGGCTCCAATATCATCACTTCGCTCGGCAACGAAAACGATATCGCCAAGCTTTCGCGCCGCGGATTCCTTGCGATGACGGCCTCGCTCGCGAGCTGTTCGGCCGCCGCTCCGCTGAAGGACACGCCTCCTGCCGCTGCGGTCAAAACCACCGCCAATCCGAACTACCGCACGCCTCCGGTCAAAGGTCCGGTGCCACGCAATCCGGATCAGAACCTGAGCAACAACTTCGCCAAGGATTCCGGCATCACTTTCTCCCGCGTCCTCGTCCACGGAAACTACGTCGCCATCACGTTCGATGACGGCCCGCACCCGCAGAACACCCCGCGCCTGCTCGACATGCTGCGCGCCCGCAACATCAAGGCCACCTTCTACGTCATCGGCCGCAGTGTGGACCTCTACCCGAACGTCGTCCGCCGCACCGTCGCGGAAGGCCATGAGATCGGCAACCACACGCACACCCACCGTCTCCTTTCCAAACTCGGCAACGATGAAGTCCGCCAGGAAATCAGCCGCTGCCGCGATGCGATCGTCCGCGCCGCCGGCGTCCAGCCACGCACCATGCGTCCTCCCTACGGCGGCATGCTGCAGGCGCAACGCGAGCTGGTTTACAACGAATTCGGCAATCCCTGCATCCTCTGGTCCGTCGATCCGCTCGATTGGAAACGCCCGGGTGCCGGAGTCGTGAGTTCACGGATCCTTTCCGGCACGACGGCCGGCAGCATCATCCTCGCCCACGACCTTCACGCCGCCACGGTCGACGCGATGCCCGCCACGCTCGACGGCCTGCTCCGCCGCGGCTTCCGTTTCGTCACCGTTTCCCAGTTGCTCGCCATGAAAGTGGAGAGCGCCACGGCCCAAGCCGCCGCCCCCGCCGCCGCCAACTGATCTTTCAACCCGGATCACGATTGGCATGTTCGGCGAGCGTTACTTCGCGACGCGCGAACGCTTGACCGATGTCATGCGCGGCATCGCCGCGCTCGCCAACGAGGTCGGAGCGGACGTCCAGGACAAGCTCCCCCTCCAGGAAATGGAGAAGGGGCTTGGAAACCCTTTTCTCTTTGTCGTCTGCGGCGAAGTGAACGCCGGAAAATCGACGCTGATCAACGGCCTGTTCGGTCGCCATCTCTGCCGGACCAACATCCTCCCCGAAACCCACCGGGTCACCTGGTATCGTCACGGTGACACCACCCGTGACGTCGAAGTGACTCCCGTTCTCGAAGAACGTTACCGCCCGATCGACTTTCTCCGCGACTTCCATCTCGTCGACACGCCGGGAACGAATTCGATCGTCAAGGGCCACCAGCAGATCACCGAGCGCTTCCTCCCTGTCGCCGATCTGATCCTCTTCGTCTTCCCGGTCACGAATCCATGGGGAGCCGCCACCTGGGACTTCGTTTCAAAACTCCCCGAAGGCGCGATCGACCGGGTCGCTTTCATCATCCAGCAATCCGACCAACGCGAACAGACGGACATCGAAGTGATCCTCGGTCACATGCGGGATCTCTCGATGAAACGGATCGGCCACGTGCCGGAAATTTTCGCCGTATCCGGAAAGCTCGCCTGTGAAGCGAAACGCACCTCACCTTTCTCGTCGAAACTGCTCGCCCAGAGCGGCTATGCGGAACTCGAGGACTTCATTTCACGCCGCGTCTGCCAATCGCGCGAACGCCGCTCCTTGCTGGAGACCTGGAGAAGCCAGGCATCATCCGCCCTGAGGATCGTCGAGGACAGCATCGAGAAGCGGACGCAGGTCCTCGATGGGCAGGACCGCTTCCTCAACCAGATCGAGAGTGAGATCGATTCGATGCGCGAGCACTTCGTGAACCGGCTCTCGCGTCACCTCGGCGGTGTGGCCGAGGTTTTCCAAACCGAAGCCGCATGGGTTTCCAAAATCCTGTGGAGCAAACTCGGCGCGGTCCGTTCCATCGGCAGACTCTTCACCGGAGACAAAACCGGTCAGGCGATGGAGTCGCTTTTCATCGAGCGCCTGCAAGCTGCCATCGCGGCGGTCGCCGAAGCGGACGGCACGGAGGTGGTCCAGGCATGCGGCAATCACTGGAACGAACTTGCCGACCGGGTGAAAGAAGCGATCGGCGTCGAACTCGCCGGCCCGGAACCGATCGAGGAACGCCTCACGCTCATCCGCCAACGATTCTCGAACCGGCTCGGGCGCATCGCCCGCAACGGCATCGGCAATCTCAAGGTGCGCAACCAACTGGAGAAATCCCTCCGCAAGCGGAACATCGCGCTGAAATCCTTCACCTTCATGACCCTCGCGCTGCTCACCGCCGGAGCCACCTGCGGGGCGTTCGCGATTCCATGGGCGCCGTGGATCCTTTGCGGACTGTCGCTGCTGTTCGCGGCCGCGGGGGTCGTCGCCGCATGGATGACGCGCTCACAGATCGTCCCCGCATTCCGCGACCGCCTGCTCGACACCTGCGATGCGTTCGCCGGCAATCTCAGGCTGGATTACGAAGACGCCATCCGCGCGGCTTTCCAGAACTACGGCGAAGCGATGGTGACCGTCCGGAAACACATCGTCGGCAGAAAGCTCGCCACCGAACCGCAATTGCGGCGGTGGCAGGAACTTTTCCTCACCCTGAAAGCGATCGAGCAGGATCTGTAGTTGTAGCGGCGGTCTATGACCGTCGCCACATCATTCAGACGATGATCACAACGCCAGGTCGTAACTGCGGCCACCGACACCGTCATACCAACGGATATAGGCCGCATTCACCATCGAATATCCACCAGGAGTTGGATAATCACCGGTGAAATACCAGTCACCGCAAGGCCCTTTGATCGATGCCCGGAGATTCTCGATGTTCTGGAAAATGACTTCCACTTCCCCCGACCACTCGATTTTTTCCGGATACACCATGCGGCTGATCTCCGCGGAAATCTCCTCATCGGTGAAGGCGTCGTAGATCTTCTGCACGCAGTTGCGTCTTTCCCCCGCGGGCTTTTTCAACTCCTCCCGGCAATCATCGTAAACACGATCCAGCAACGATTGGCGTCCCGCCCGGCGATGCAAGGCGACGGCCGCCGAGAACGCGATGAACTTTCCGAGCTCGGACATGTCGATGCCATAACAATCCGGATAACGGATTTGCGGAGCAGTCGAACAGATGACGATCTTCGCCGGTTTCGTCCGGGCGAGGATCTTGAGGATCGATTTCTTCAGTGTGGTGCCACGGACGATCGAATCATCGAGCGCGACGAGATAGTCGCCTTCTTTGACCACTCCGTAGGTGATGTCGTAAACGTGGGAAACCAGCTGGTCGCGGCTCTTCTCCTGCGAGATGAACGTCCGCATCTTGATGTCCTTGTGCGCGACTTTCTCGCCTTTCGGCCAGTTGCGGAGGATCAGTTCATCGACCAGTTCCGGAGTGAGATTCCCTTCATCCACCGCTTTCAGGATGGAGGAACGGACTTCCTGACGGCGATACAGCCTCAGGCCGTCCATCAATCCATGATAGGCCGTTTCAGCCGTGTTCGGAATGAAGGAGAAAACCGTTTTATCGAAAGCGCCGTCGATGGATTTCACCACCTGGTCGACGAGTGCCGCACCCATCGCCTTCCGCTCGCGGTAGATCTGCGGATCGTTGCCACGGGAGAAGTAGATCTTTTCGAACGAGCACGGCGTGTATTTCTGCGGCGGGGCGAACACCGAATCGGTGATCGTGCCGTCGGACTTGATCGTGATGATCGATCCGGGATCAACCGCTTTGACCTGATCCACATCCGCTTCGAAAACCGTCATCAGCGGCACCCGCTCGGAGGCGAAGGCGATGACCTCGTCGGTGATGAGGACGTGGCAAGGGCGAATGCCCCGTGGATCACGCATGACGAACATGTCGCCGTTGCCGATCGCGCCGCAGATGGAATAGCCACCATCCCATGCGGCGGCGGATTCCGAAACGAGTTTCGGAACATCGAGCGCCGAAGAAATCAGCGACGGGATTTCCGGACCGGGCACTCCCTGATCGCGCAGATGGCGGTAGAGATCCGTGTGATGCTCGTCGAGATGGTAGCCGATTTCCTCGAGCACCGTCTGGGTGTCCGTGCCGAAAACCGGATGCTGGCCGCGCTCGAGCAGAACCTGGTTCAGCTCGGCGGCGTTGGTCATGTTGAAATTCCCCATCACCATCAGCGTCCGCGTCGGCCAGTTGCTCCGGCGGAGATACGGGTGACAGCTTCCTTCGTCGAATTCACCGGACGTGCCGTAGCGCAGGTGACCGACGAGGATCTCCCCGCCGAAATCGAAGTTGCGCTTCACGCTGTCCGGATTCTTCGGATCGAGCTCGCCCTTGCGGGCCATCTTCGAGAAATTCTTGATCTCCTTGCGGAAGATCTGCGCCAGCGCGTCCTGTTCGATGCCGCGGCGGCGGAAAACGTAGGGCTGGCCGATCGGCATGTTCAGCTTCACGCAGCCGATGCCCGTGCCGTCCTGGCCACGGTTGTGCTGCTTTTCCATGAGCAGGAAAAGCTTGTTCAATCCCCACAGGCAGGTGCCGTAGCGATCGTAGTAATAAGCCAGCGGTTTACGGAGTCGCACCGCAGCGATCCCGCATTCGTGTTTCAGGAAATCGCTCATCGTGGATTTGATCGATGCATCACTCGCCGGAGACCCGCACTCGGACACCCTCTTGCGGAACCATCCGCCCGAGTATCACGCCACCTTTGCCCGCCGTCAAACTGGCTTCGACATCTTTTTCATCGACGATCGCAACCCAGCCGATGCCCATGTTGAAGGTGTGGAAACGGTCTTCCGAATCCACATGGGCGAGCAGTTTTTCGATGCCCGGAAGATCCCATTTCGGAATCTCCAGATCGGCGCCCATTCCACGGAAGAGACGCTCGAGGTTTTCAGGAAGACCGCCGCCTGTGATGTGCGACATCGCCTTGGGCTTCACGCCTTTGGCTTTCAGATCGCGGGTGACATCATGGTAAAGCCGGGTCGGCTTGAGCCATGCGGCCAGTTCCTCTTCGGTGACTTCGCCCGGATGCTCTTTCAAAACGCGGCGCACCAGTGAGAAGCCGTTCGCGTGGATGCTGTCGGATGCGTAGCCGATGAGCACGTCGCCCACGGCAACGGTCGTCGGATCAATGAGATCGGATTTCTCGGCGCAGCCGATGCAGAACCCGGAAAGCTCGATCACATCCGCAGGGACGATTCCCGGCATTTCAGCGGTTTCGCCGCCGGCCAGAATGCAGTCGCAGGCCTCAAGGTAATCCGCCATGCCTTTGATGAGGCGCGTGATCTTCTCCTCGTCCAGGGCGTTGATGCCGATGTAATCGAGGAAAAGCAGTGCGTCGCCGCCGGTCGTCAGGATGTCGTTGACGCTCATCGCGACGAGATCCTTGCCGGCCGTTTCGAGCAGGTCCTTCTCAAGAAGTAGTTCCAGCTTCGTCCCCACACCGTCACAGCCGGTCATGATCACCGGTTCCTTGTAGGAACTGAGATCATAGCACGCTGCGAAAAGTCCGAAGGCCCCCCACAGTTTGCGCGTCTGCTGGGTGCGGCGCACGTGCGCCCCGATGTCTCCTACAAGAGCCGCCGCTTTGCGCGTGTCCACTCCTGCTTGTTGGTAAGTTAGCTTGCCCGCCATGTTCCGGTGCGGTGGTTCTACCAGCCACCTCCCCCGCGTCACGCAGAAAAACGGAAATCGGCAACCGATGTCTCCCTGACTCCGATAACCGGGCATTGAGACCGCATAATGAGCAAAATCCCAAATATCGCGCACTAATTTTAAAATTTCAGACCGACGTATTCCTCGGAGACCGGTAAGTTCCGCAACGGAACGCTATCAAAAAAGCCAGATAGACGTCCAAAATGAATAGTTCATTTTTCTTGATTATTAACACAGGTAAGATATTTCCGTAATCCAACAACTTTCGTGGACCCCCTGCCCCACACATCTCCTTTGATCCAACTCGATTCCGGACTGGCAATCGGATATCAGGAAGCCATCGCTTCGCTGGATGAAACCGTGAAGCTCGGAGGCGGCACCCATTTCATCCTCGCCCGCAATGGCCGCGGAAAAACCACTCTCCTGCGCACCATCGCCCGCACCCTGAAAAGCCGGGGCGGAAATTTCCAGACCGTGGGTGCGATCCAATATCTTCCGGAGGACCTCCGTTTCGATCCTGAAACCACTCCGGCGATGATTTTCCGATCACTGGTCCCGAAAGCGAGACTGGCCGATGCATTGGCGCTGGCCGCCAGGATCGAACTGGACGTCAAAAAAACCTACGCACGCCTTTCAACCGGCAACCGCCGCAAAACCGCCCTGATCATGGCGGAGTTCTCCATCAAACCGGACCAAGGCAACATCCTCC
>DATLIO010000105.1:0-4707 GCA_035539355.1 Luteolibacter sp. | reverse complement strand
CGGTGCCGCAGGCGAGGGTTTCGTCCTCGACTCCGCGCTCGTAGGTGCGGATGGCGATGTGGTCGGGAGCGATCACGGCGGCGAAATTTGCGTTGGTTCCGGCAGGGGCGAAATCCTCGTGCTGGCGGATGTCGCGGCCGTGGGTGAACACGTCGAGGTCATCCAGATCGCGGACGAAGGCCACCACGTGCGGAACTCCGGTGTTCACGAAGTGCAGGTCGGCGTCGAGGCCGGCGACTTTCGTCGGCGTGTTGAGGCGGAGATCCTTCGGCTCGGACATGGCGATCCGGACGTCGTCGCCGATCATTTTCGCCGCGAGGGTGCCGGCGATGGTTTCGAAAGTGACTTGTTCCGGAACTTCGTCGCCGAGGTGGGCGGTGAAGCGGCCGAAGCAACGGGCGCCGTTGCCGCACATTTCGGCTTCGCCGCCGTCGGCGTTATAATAGCGGAATTTGTAATCGGCTCCTTTTTCGGCGGGTTCGACGGCGAGCAGGCCGTCGGCGCCGATCCCGCGGTGGCGGTCGCAGAGCGCTTCGATGGTCTCGGTGTCGAGGTTGGTGTCGAGGTTGCGGTTGTCGATGACGATGAAGTCATTGCCGGCACCGTTCATTTTGTAAAAGCGGAGGAGCATGGAGGTGGTGGATGATAGAGTGGGAGATTGGGGATGCAACCGGGGGATCAGATTCCCTTGGTCGCGGCGATCAGCGGGGTGACGAATTCACGGACGGCCTCGGCGGCGCGGTCGGGATTCAGTTCGACTTGTTTGACGATGGCGGAACCAACGATCACGCCGTCGGCGGCTTTGGCGACCATGGCTGCTTGGTCAGGGGTGGTGATGCCAAATCCGACACAAACAGGTGTTTGAGTGTGTTTTTTGATGTTTCCGACTTGTTCGGAAATATTTGCGGAAGGTGCTCCATGCGAGCCGGTAACGCCGGTTCTTGACAATGCGTAGATGAAACCTTCGGCTGATTGAGAAAATAGTTTCAATCGGTCGCTTGGGGTGGTCGGGGCGATCAGTCGGATCGACTTGATTCCGTGCTGATCGGCGAATTCGGCGCTCAGTTTGGCCTCATCGGGAGGCAGGTCCAGGAGCAGGATTCCGTCGACTCCCGCCTCGGCGGCGTCCTTGTGGAAGGCTTCGAAACCGTAGGTGAAGACGGGGTTCAGGTAGGTGAACGGAACGATCGGTGTGTCGTGGGTTTCCCGGAATTTGCGGATCAGCTCAAGGCAACGGGCGGTCGTCATGCCGGCTTTCAGGGCGCGGTCGGCGGCCATCTGGTTGACGATGCCGTCGGCGAGCGGGTCGGAAAACGGGAGGCCGAGCTCGATGATGTCCGCTCCGGCGTCCGCGAGCGTTTTCATGATTTCGAGCGAAGTGTCGAAATTCGGATCGCCCGCGGCGATGTACGCGACGAAGGCTTTCTGGTTTTTCTCGCGGAGAGCGGCGAAGGTGGAATCGATGCGGTTCGGCATGAGCGGGCCGGAAAGATGGATGGTCCGGGCGCGGACGTCCAACTTTATGAAGAAGCAGCTCAGCGGTTGTTGGCCAGTTCCTCGCAGCCCTTGATGTCGAGTTTTCCGGACGCCAGGACCGGGATCTCTTTCACCGGGATGATGGCTTTCGGGCACCAGAGCGACGAAAGACCTTGGTCGAGCAGCTTGTAGCGGAGGTCGATGCACTCCTGTTCGAGCGCCGGACCGGCGATGGTGGAAAGGAGGAGGATGGCCTCGCCTTTCTGTTCGTCCGGGACTCCGACGATCGCGATCTTGCGTTCGGCTTCGGAATCGAGGCCGAGGACTTTCGCGATGGCGGCTTCGACGGTCTCGTGAGGCACCATTTCACCGGCGATCTTCGAGAAGCGGGAAAGGCGGCCTTCGATGTAGAGGAAACCGTCCTCGTCGACGCGGCCGACGTCGCCGGTGCGGAACCAGCCGTTGACGAGCACTTCGGCGGATTTCTTTTCCTGGCCGAGATAGCCGGGGAAAATGTTCACGCCCTTGAACCAGATGATGCCTTGCTGGTTGAGCGGGATGTCCGCGCCCGTCGCCGCGTCGGTGAGTTTGACCGCGAGACCGGGAAGCATCTGGCCGACGGAGCCATTCCGCGACGATGGAAGGACGGGGAGGCTGTCGGATTCGAGATTGGGCAGGTTGACGTTGGTCGCAGGCGAAGTCTCGGTCAGGCCGTAGCCTTCCTGCGGACGGATGCCGAATTTCTGGTCAAAGGCGTCGGCGAGGTTCTGCGGGAGTTTTTCGGCGCCGGTGACGACGAGTTTGAGCGACGCGAGCTGCGACGGCTCGATGCGCTTCATGTAGCCGCGGAGGAAAGTCGGGGTGGCGAGGAGGACATCGACGTCGTGCAGGCCGATGAGTTCCGCGAGGCGTTTCGTTTCCAGCGGGCTCGGATAGGTGACGAGGTTGATGCCCTCGATGCACGGGAACCAGAGCGTGACCGTGCAGCCGAACGAGTGGAAGAGCGGCAGGCAGCCGAGGATCGATGCCTTTTCCGGAGGCAGGTTCAGGCGGGTGGCGAACTGGCAGACGTTGCCGAGGACGTTGCGGTTCGTGAGGACGACGCCTTTCGGTTCGCCGGACGAGCCGGAGGTGAAAAGGAGAAGCGCTTCATCGCTGTCCTTGCGCTTGTTCAGGCCGAGGATGTTGCCGAGAACCGCTGCGGGCAGCACTTTCGAAAGCAGGACCCACTTCACGATCTCTTTCTTCAGGGTCGGCAGCGTGCGCTCGATGAAGATGAGGTCGCGGTTGGGCGGCCATGGGAAACTGGACACCTTGCGGACGAAAGGATCGGCGGTGATGAAGCGGTCGACGCCGGCCTGGCGGATCGAGGATTTGATCGCTTCGTGACCGGCGGTGAAATTGAGGTTCACCGGTGTCTTGCCGGCGAAGATGACGGCGAGGTTCGCGATGAGTCCGGCTTTTCCCGGAGGAAGGACGATCGCGACGCGCGGTTTGTCGGTTTCCTCCTTGATGAATTTCGAGAACGCGATGGCGGCACCGAGGACCTTGTCGAAACCGAGTTCCGAGTCGTCGGAGCCGTCGAGCACCTTGTTGGCGGACGCGTGTTTCTTGAGGCCTTGGAGAAGGATCATCGCCAGCGACTTCTTGAAGAGCGGGCGGGACGAGTAGGCTTCCTCGAACGCGGAAAGGAGGCTTTGCTGGAAAGCGGCGATGCTGGATTTCTCCGCCGGGATCGCTTCTCCGATCGAGATGATCGCCTGAGGGAGCGACGACGCGCTTTCGACGCTCAGGTGTGAATCGCGTGGGGTGTCGACGGCGATCGGAAGGATCGGCAGGCCGAAAGCGGTGAGCGCTTTCAGGTGGTCGGCCGGAATGTGGGATGCGGTGCCGATCCGGGTTTTGGCCTTGCCGGGGACGTGGATGAGCACGCCGTTGTCGAGGAAGGCCTTGAGCTGGGCCCCGGCGGCGGCGGGGGCGGTATCGGCGGCGGAATACATCGCGCCGGAGCCGGATTTCTCGAGATGGGACTTGATGTGGGGGTCGAGGTTGGCGGTTTCCTCGATCAGCCAGGTGACTTTCCGGCCGGAGAAGAGTTTTTCGATCGGGCCAAGTGTCTGTGGGTCAATGCGGCCGGGGATGACGAGCACGCCTGATTTCGGGAGGCGCGACTGGTTGAGGATCTGGATGGATGACATCGGAAAGGGTGGATGGGTGCGGATTGGCGCAATTCGGTTCCACGGCAATTCACGCGGATTTTGTCAGGACTGACACGGTTTTTTTCCTAGAAATCCTCAGGGAAAATCAGGGTAGGGCGGCGCGGAGCCGGAAGAAGCATTTTTCCCACCCGGCGGGGGCGGTCGCCCGCATCCGGGTGAAACCGGCCGGGGTTCCGGCTTGGTCGGCGGCAGGCAGGAGGAGGTCCGGGCGCGGGGTCCAGGTGCCGAGATTGTCGGAAAGTTCCAAATCACAGGAAATCGAGTCCTTCGCGAGGTCGTCGCGGAGGTAGGTTTCGAAAAATCCGTCGCCGGTTTTGACGGGGAGCGGGTCCCGGAGATTGGGATCGGTTCCAAGGATGTATTCGAGGATCGCGGGCTGGCCGTCGCCGTCCGCATTGCTGGTGAAAACCGAGGCTCTTCCTCCGCCGGTGGGCAGGCCGGCGGTCCGTGCCCAATCGAGGAACCGGTCGCGGACGGTGGCGGGTCCATAGGTGAATTGTGCGGTCGCGTTCGTCGCGGCGGAGGATTTCACGCGGACCCAGTGGGCGTGGAAACCGGTCGGGAAAAGATGGGTGATCGATCCACCGGCCGGCAACGTGAACGTCTGGTATTCCGACCAGGTGTTGTCGGCGAGGAAATCGACTTCTACGGTGAACGTAGTAGCGTTGTCGGTCGAAAGGGTCAGCTCCTTCCGGTCATAGCCATACATGAGATAGGGATCGGACGATGTGTTCGCTGTGACGCTCGTGTTTTTCCAGGGCCCGCCGGTTCCACGCGGTTCGCCCATGCGCCAGAGCTGGTCGATTTCCCCGAGCCAGAGAGCCGCGGTGCCATCAGGGTTCTTCACGAGGCTGTCCGATGCGGGCGCGTCGTCGAGCACGCCGGTGAGCACGAGCAGTCCACGCCATGACGCGAAGTCGGTGATGCGTTTGCCGTGGGTCGTGAGGGCCCGCATTTTCCGGATGCCGCCGGAAACGTCGCGCGGATATTCGTAGAACGTGCCGTGGAGATT
>DATLIO010000104.1:0-3647 GCA_035539355.1 Luteolibacter sp. | reverse complement strand
GCGCCACCGGATCCTGAAGCGCCGGCTGCGAAGACAGCGAAGGCAGCCGGATCTCGGTTTTCGAGGAATCGACTTCCAGACGTTTCCCATCGGCACTGCCACCGATGAAAAGGCATTCATGCTTAGTGTTTTCCGTCATCCGGAACGCTAAGCATGGAATCAATCCCACGCAAATCCCAATCGACCGCTCTTCTCCGCCCCATTTGCCCCTAAATTTCACATTTTCCAATGATACGGGTTTGCCCTTCGCCAAATGCCGTTCATCCTCCCGCCAGCCATGAGCTTTTCCGGCACCTACACCGCCCTCATCACCCCGTTTCGCGACGGCGTGGTCGATGTCCCCGCTTTCCAAGCCCTGATTGAAAGACAGATCGCTGCGAAAGTCACCGGCATCGTCCCCGTCGGCACCACTGGAGAATCCCCGACCCTTGATACTGAAGAACACATCGAGGTCATCCGCCTCGCCGTGGAATTCGCCGCCGGTCGTTGCGAAGTCGTCGCCGGCACCGGAGCCAACGCCACTTCCGAAGCCATCGAGCTCACCGAGGCTGCTGAAAAACTCGGCGCCACCGGCACCCTCCAGGTCTGCCCTTACTACAACAAGCCATCCCAGGAAGGCCTGTATCTCCATTTCAAAGCCATCGCGGAATCCACCGACCTGCCGATCATGCTCTACAGCGTGCCCGGCCGATCCAGCATCGAGATCGCCCCTGAAACGGCCGCCCGCCTCGCCGCCGACTGCCCGACTGTCGTCGCCATCAAGGAAGCCGGTGGTTCGGTGGATCGCGTGAACCAGCTCGTCCAGGCCCTTCCCGAAGGTTTCGGTATCCTCAGCGGTGACGATCCGCTCACGCTGCCCTTCATTTCCGCAGGTGCCAACGGCCTCGTCTCCGTCGCCGCCAACCTCGTTCCTGAAGTCATCGTTTCTCTCGTGAATGCCTGCCTTGCCGGCAATTTCGCCGAAGCGCTCCAGCTTCAGAAAAAATACTACCCTCTCATGCGCGGCCTGATGTCGCTCGACGTGAACCCGGTGCCGATCAAATCCGCCGTCGCCCTCCAAGGCCACTGCTCCGACGAACTGCGCCTCCCGCTCGCCCCGTTGTCCTCATCCGCCAACGACCAGCTCAAAGCGCTGCTCAACAGCTACAACCTGCTCTGATCACCGATCACGGATATTACCCCACTCTCCAAGACCATGCCATCGCCCAAACTCTTCGCTCCCGGCCCCATCGACGTTTCAAAGGAAACCTTCGCCGCCATGTCGCAGACCATGATCGGTCACCGCGGCAAGGATTTCGAGGAACTCTACGCCTCGCTCCAACCCGGCCTTCAGGAAATCTTCGGCACCAGCCGTCCGGTTTTCCTCTCCACCTCGTCCGCCTGGGGCGTGATGGAAGGCGCCCTGCGCAACCTCGCGAAGAAAAAGGTCCTCAGCCTCTGCTGCGGTGCGTTCTCGGACAAGTGGCTCGACGTCGCCAAGAAGTGCGGCTTCGAAGCCGACAGCGTCCAAGTCGCCTGGGGTGAAACCTTCGATCCCGAAGTCGTCCGCGCCAAGCTTGCCGAAGGCGGATTCGACACCGTCACCTTCATCCACTCGGAAACCTCGACCGGCGTTCTCAACGACCTCGCCGCGATCTCGAAGGTCGTGAAATCCTTCCCGGACACGATGCTCATCGTCGATACGGTTTCCTCGCTCTCAACCGTGCCTGTCGACATGGACGCGAACGGCATCGACGTCATGCTCGCCGGTGTCCAGAAGGCCCTTGCGCTTCCTCCCGGCCTCGCCGTGTTCGCCGTTTCCGAAGCCGGCATGGAGCGCGCGAAAGCCCAGCCGAACCGCGGTTACTATTTCGACTTCGTCGAATTCGCCAAGAACGCGGCGGTCAACAACACGCCTTCGACTCCGGCCATCTCGATCCTCTACGGTCTCCAATACATCCTCGGTGAAATCGCCAAGGAAGGTTTCGCCAACCGTCAGGAGCGCCACAGGAAGACCAATGCGTTGATCCACGCATGGGGCGCCAAACACGGCTTCGAGCATTTCGCTCCCGAAGGTTTCCGTTCCACCGCCCTCACCTGCTTCAAGACGCCCGAAGGTTTCGACCTCTCCGGCTTCATCAAGAACCTGAAGACGAAGCACAACTTCCTCATCAACGGCGGCTACGGCAAAATCAAAGGCACCACCTTCCGCATCTCCAACATGGGCAACGAAACCGAAGCCACCATGCAGGAACTCATCGATGCCATGGACGATGTCCTCGGCGGCTGATCTGAAAAATCACCTGATTCAAAATCAAAGCGGCCCGGGCAACCCGGCCGCTTTTTTCATGCGCCGGAACGTTTTCCAGTCCGACAACGGTGTCATGCTGAAGCCCCCCTCACTTGCAGCTCACCACCAGACTCCGGAGTTTCAACGAACCGGAACCCTTGATCGGCTCGATCCCGAATGCCAATCCATTGAACCATTCCTTGCCCGTCAGCTTGCCTCTGCTCCGGAGGAAATCGAGTCCCGCTTTGAAATCCACCGTTCCCTGCAATACATCCGCCGCAGGGAGAAACATGAAATAAGGACCCGCGGGCGCAGGCTGCACCGATACTTTCCAGATCCTCCCGGTGGCATCTTTGAAATCGCCGACCTTCTCGCCATCATTCGCAAACGCGATCGCCGACTCCGCGGCACGCAGGAAGAAACCGATCTCAGCGACCTTCTCCTCACCGCCTTTCTCTTTTGTTAGAAAGAACTCGGTCAGCACATTGAAATCCCCGATCGGCTTCGCCATCTCATAAGTGAACGTCTCCGTCAGCGTCCGGATCTCCTTCACCTGCTTCGGCTCCACCGGCGTCTCCGGCACACCGCCATCATAGCTTCCGTAGGAAACCGCGTTGTAACCGTAGACACCCGACTCCTTCGGCGCGGCCAATGGCCAGTGCCATGCGAATTCCACGTTCGACGGAAACGCCTTCTTCTCCACCACGATCACATCCGAGAAATCCACCCCCTGTTTCAGCCCTGAGTTCGCGCCCTCATAGGTCGACCACGGCGCGGCATAGGCAATGAAGCTCCCCTTCGTGAAGAACTCCTTGTCGCCCAACACCAGTGGTTCGTCCGCAGCCACGACGGGAGAAACCATCATCAGTCCGACCAGCAATCCATTTGTTCTCCCGTGATTCATGAACATGGTTTCACTTCGCTCCCGAAAGCCGGGCGTCGTCCAGATCCAGACGGTAGAGGATCTGATTGTAATTGTAGCGTGCGGTCGGTTTGGCGTTGTTCGCGAACTCGGCCGTGTAGGTCCCCTCGAACACGACGAAAGGCGCGGACTCATCCGTCAATTCCGGGTGAATGCGGGGATTGTAGAACGTGTAGTTATCGTGGGTGAGGACCTTCACCGCTTTGCCCCACGGCCCCATCGGTGAATTCGCTTCGGCATACCAGATTTCGCCGAACGCTGAAGGCTTGCCTGAATGCTGGGTGAAAACCGTGATCCACCGCTTCCGGAACGCACTCCACGCGATCGAGCCACGGTGCGGCTTCACTTCCGAATCATCTTCACCGGATCGCGGTGATGCCGGAAGCTCCACTTTTTCCCATGTGCCCGGATCGCTCCATGAAGCGTAGTTGTCGGGGCAACGCATTTCAGGAAAAG
>DATLIO010000103.1:0-4608 GCA_035539355.1 Luteolibacter sp. | reverse complement strand
GTCTATGACCGTCGCTGTTTCTCCATCGGCCTGACGAAAATCAGCGACGGTCATAGACCGCCGCTACAGGGTTTTCAACGGACGAGCACGAACGGCGAGACGACGATCGCCATGTAGGCTTCGGCGCCCTCGCGCTTTTCGAGCGTGTCCTCGGTGGCGATTTCCAGAAGCTCTTCATCCAGCCATGCCTGCACGCGGCGTTTGTCGTCGCGGATGAAAGCGAGGCCGACGTCCCGCAGATCGAGCGCTTCGTGGACGGTCACGAGCACGCCGTTGCGCAACGGTCCGAGGAGATAGTCGTACGAAACGGGGCCGGTGTATTTGTCCAGCCGCTGCTCCTCGGTGAGACCGTCGTCACCGAAGATGTTGTAGCGCATGGGATCGTCCGACATCAGATCACTCCGTTCGCGCAGTTCGTTTCGCCTTCGCCCTTGAGCGCGTTGATCAGGTTCGTGAGCGACTTCATCGCCTGGCGCGGCACGCTTTCGAAAGTCCGCGAACCGACGTGCGGGGTGATGATCGCCTTCGGATGATGGAGCAGCGGATGATCGGCCGGCGGGGGTTCTTCATCGAGCACGTCCGCCGCATAACCGGCGAGTTTGCCCGAATCCAGAGCCGCGAGGATCGCCGCCTGGTCGATGAGTTCGCCGCGGCCGGTGTTGATGATCCATGCGCCGTCCGGGAGCATCGCGATGCGCTCGGAGTTGATGCAGTGGTGGGTTTCCGCGTTCAGCTTGGTGTGCGGGCTGATGATGTCGACGGATGAGAACAGCGAATCGAGCGAATCGTGGCGCTTGATGTTGAACTGGGCGGCGATGTCCTCCGGCCAGTAATTTCCATAGGCGTGCACTTCCATCCCGAAGGCGTGCGCGCGGCGGGCGACCTCCTGGCCGATCCGGCCGAGTCCGATGAGGCCGATCCGCTTCTGGAAAAGCTCGTTGCCGGTCTTGCGGTCCCAACGTCCGGCGCGGGTGCCGTCGATGGCGTAGGGGAAATTCTTCGCGAGGGCGAGCAGCAGCAGGAACGTGTGCTCGGCGACCGTGTCGTGGTTCACGCCGGGGGTGAAAAGTACGGGGATCTTCAGGTCCTTCGTCGCCGGGATGTCGATCTTGTCCAGGCCGATGCCGTATTTCGAAATCACGCGCAGGCGGGGCAGGGACTTCTCAAGGACTTCGCGGGTGATCGCGTCGTCGCCGCAGAGGAACGCGTCGAATCCGCCGGCGATCTCGAGCATTTTCTCAAGCGAAAGCGGGCCGCGTTCGCGGACGATTTCCCAGCCCTGGGCTTCGAGAAGTGCGTGGTGGGGACCCGGAGTGTCTTGGAACGAACAGGTGGAAAGCAGGACGCGCATGGGCGAAAAGTGAACAGCGAACTTCAAACGTTCAATCCCCAAGAAGTGTCGGTGATCGGAGCCCTGATTTCGGGCTGGTCCGGAGAATCAGTTCGCGTTTCTTAGGGTCGTCGCGCAGATCTCATGTCACTATTCCTCCGATTTCTCACTCCGGTTCTTTTGATGGGGCTTGTTTCCTGTGGCGAAATCACGGCCGAAGCCCGGCGCGAAAGCCTGTCCGCGCCTTCAGCAGCCGAATCCTGGCGGTCGTTCCAAGCCGCCGTGAAGAGCAATGACGTCGAGCTCGTCGCCTCGATGGTCAAGTTCCCCTTGGAAACGGGCATTGATGAAATCGACGGCTTCGGAGGAGTGGTAAGTCGCAGGAGGTTCGAGCGGGATTTCAGTTCATATTTCCCTGAGGAGGCGATCCCGACTTTGCTCAACTTCTCTCCATCACCCGGCGACATCCGGGCGAAGAAGTGGAACGTCTCCTACAATTATCCCGATTCGATCTCGGAAATGGAGTCGACCATGGGCTACGAGTTCGTGCTATCTGACGACGGGAAGATCCGTTTGGAGCGCCTCTTCTTCGCCGGGTGAATTCGGAGGTCAGCGACCGGAAAATCAGGGCGCAGGTTTTGACGTCTGTTGCAGGTCGCGGTCCAACGCCTCTCCGTCGAAGGGGACGACGATGATCTTGCTGCCGTTCGGGGTGTTGCCCTTGATGTCGTCTTTCCCGATGTCGATGCCGGCGAGGGTCACGGCGACGACGTGGCCGTTCTCAAGCACGACGCCGGAACGCTCGAGTTTGTTCCAATGATTCACGGTGCCGTCGGTGTAGCGGACGAAATCAGTGGTCGGATCGTAGGCGAGGCCGCGGTATTTCCAGTCGTTGATGCCATCGACGGAAGTGAGGTGGAACGCCTTGCGGTTGCTCCAGCCGTTGACGATGACGTGGTAAAGTCCGCCGCTGTGCCAGATGACGGGGTCTTCGAGGTCCTTCAGATCGATGCCCGCGTCGCCGGGCTGATCGACGCCGGGCTGGTAGTAGATGCTTTTTCCCTGGATGACATAGGGCCCGAGAATGCCGTTCTTGCTGATCCAGATCGCGCCGGAGCGGGCGATGATCTGGTAGTCGCCATCGGGGCGGAGCATCATGGCGACGTTGCTCATGGCCCCCATGTCTTTGAACTCGTTGTCGGCGACCTCGATCTTGCCGAGATGCTTCCAAGGGCCGTCGAGTGAATCGGCGACGAACACATCACCGGGGCGGGTTTCGCTGACGACGATGGCATAGCGGCCGTCCTTCATGACGAGCGCGGTGACGTTGTGGCCGAGGCCGCCGGCGTTGTCCGGCCAGCAAAGGCCCTTGTCGACGTAGGGTCCCACGAGATTGTCGCTCACGGCGTGGACCGCTTTGGAGCTCCACCAGTTGTTGAAGCCCGACCATTGATCCCAGCGGCTGCCGAACAGATGATATTTCCCGTCCGGTCCCTTGATGATACTGCCGTCCCAGTAGTTGAACTGTTTCATCGAGGAATCCTCGAGTCCGTTCTTCGGATCGCGCGGACCGACGGCGGCGGCTCCCCAGACGTCCTTGGAAAGTTCACCGACGATGGGTGTCGGTTTGAAATAGTCGATGAAGGTTTTGCCTGTTCCCTTGGCATCCTGGGCGGAAGCGGGGATTGCGAATCCGCAGGCAAGAAGGGCGAGGAACGGAGAAATGGATTTGTGGACCATGCAGTCCGGAAATTTCGCCAATCAGGGAAGTGTGACGGGATTCAGTAGAGACTGTCGGGTTCGCTCGGTTGTTCCTTGTCGGGATTCGCCGCTTTGCGTTTCGCCTCCGCGCGGGCGATCTCGATAATCAGGATCAATCCGAGGATCAAAAGCAGTCCCAGAAAACCGAAATGCACAGGCAGGCCTTTCTCAACAGTCATGCGAAAGCAACCCCACATCCAAAGGATGGAACCGATGATAGAGATGAGGATGTTGAGCCCGGAAGAATCGGTGATCAGGGCCATTTTTGCGAGAATCATGGCCAGAATGCCTGCGATCATCAGAATCTCCGTCAGAGAAAATTCAGAGGTTTTGGGCCGTGGGTACATGAGTTCGGGAATCGAATTGATATTACCTATCAGATGTCATTCCGGAACGAGAATCAATTTTATGATCAACCCGTCGCCGGGCGGATGACGGTGACGGCGTTGCTGCCGTGTTCGTTGCCTTCGGGGGTGATGGAATACACTTTGAAAGTGGCGGCGGAACCCGGGACCAGGAGGCCGAAGGTGCCGGTCCACTCGCGGGGATCGGACGGGGAGAATCTCGCGACGACCGTTTCGTCCTCCGGATCGTATTCCGGGCCGGCGGTGGCGCGGATCTCAAGCTCGGTGACTTCCTTATCAAGGACCTCCGACCATGCGAGATCGGCTTTCTTCGTCTCCGGATTGTAGGCGGCGGCGAGGGTGACGGCGTCGGGCGTGCTGCCGGGCAGGGGTGTCAGGCGCGGCAGGGTTTCCAAGATCGCCGAGCCGGGAGCGAATTCGACCGGAATGCGCTGCCGGTAGTGCTTGAGGATCTCATAGATCATCACCTGCGTTTCATTGCGCAGTCCACGGGCCAGACCGAGCGCGACATCGGCCGTCGTCCACCGGGTGTAGCAGGATTTCAACTCCGCAAGGGTCTCCTGGAATCCGCCGAGGGGATAACCGTCGCGCAGGGTGAGCGGGCCGACCGCCTCGGTGTAGCGTTCCCAAAGATCCGCCATCTCATCGAGCGGCGGGATCACGCGGCCCATGCCATCGGTGATGGAAAAGGCTTTCGGAAGCATCGGCTCCCAGCGGGTGCCGCTCGCAAGGCTGCGGATCTTGCCGGTGAATTGGTTCAGGCGGTCCAACATGCGGCTCTTGATGAGCTCGATGTCCGCCCGTGCGCCTTCCAAGGCGTTCCGGGCCTCTTCCACGGTCCTGCGGTTGGCTTCCAAGGTCGTGCGAAGGGAAGTCAGGGTCGAAACAGAGGTCGCATTGGCGAGAATGATGGGCGAACCCGGAGCCAGCAATGCGTTCGCGTGGTTCCAGTGAGCGATGAATTCGTCCGTGGTGGGGAGATAGGAGGATGGTCCGCTGATTGGCATGGGCGGACGATGCCTTCAGATGATCGGATTGTAAATAATGCGGATTATAACGGCGAAATCGTGCCTGTTAGGGTCCGATTTTGTTAAGAAGCGGTTTCCCGATGATTTTTAGCGGATGTCCGATGGTGTGGACGAGGTGTCCGAT
>DATLIO010000102.1:0-3678 GCA_035539355.1 Luteolibacter sp. | reverse complement strand
ATCGCGGGGGGGGGCAAAGATATTATTCCAGATAATAAATAAGACTTAACAATTCGATATGGATGCTGATTCCAATCGGAAAATCCACCTCCACAAATGGTCGGATCGGGGAAGCCGAAGAGAGGGTAATCCGATTTCGGCGGAGGAGGAAAACACCGGCGGACATCCGTGTCTCCGATCCGCCGACGCATAACGCATAACGGCCCGGGCCGTTGGCCCGTGGAAAAACCCATAACCACAGGACCTCCCAGCCGGGCCGTCTGTCTTGGGACGGAAGGAGATTCCCAGAAATCCTCTTCGCTGACGATTGGAAAGAGGTCCGTGGATTCTAACCGATCGGTTAGGATCAGTTCGCCATCACGGTCTGATTCGAAATCACCTGATAGGCGAATTCGGCGAGCACCTTGTGGCCGGCGTTGGTCGGATGCAGGCCATCGGCCGAGAAGAGATGCTTGTCGTCATTCGCACCGACGGTCACGCTTTCAAAACCGAATTTGCCCGGATCGGCGGCGATCTCGTTGAACTTGGCGTCCATATCGAGCTTGATGATCCTCAACTCCGGATTGGCTTTCTGCAGGCGTTCGATCGCCCCATCCATCTCCTTGTTGAAAGCGATGCTCGCGTTGGAGATCGCCTTGAGCGCGACCGGTGCGCTTTCGCCACCGAGGAGCGTCACCTTGTTGATGACGGATGGAAATTTCGAACCATCGGATAGATTCCCCCACATGACGTATTTCACGCCGCCGGTGGCGAGCGCCTGGATCTGTCCTTCGACATCCTTCGCGACCTTGACCGCCTCCTGATCGAGCTTCGCCCATGCCGATGCGATCTGCTCGGGCTGGATGGAAAGCGCCATGATGTCGTTGGTTCCGATCCGTATGATGTGCAGGGCTTCCTTCCTGACCCCACCGGTGTTGAACCCGGGATTGAGATAACGTTTGCTGATCTGGACCGTGAGATTCTGTCCCTTGTTGGCGTCGCGGCCTTTGTACGCTGCATATCCGGTCGTCGATCCGCCGACGGCATAGTTGGTGCCGCCGTTGTAGAAATTGTTGATGCCCGACGGCTTGAAATCCGGGATGTCCAGCATCTTGGGACCTGCGAGTTGGGCGACCCAGGTCTGGCGGAATTTGACATCCTTTTTCTCCGGACTGACCGAGCGGTTGCCCATGTCCGTCAGGCTGTCGCCGAAGGTGACGATCTCCTTGAAATTCGCATGGGAGAGGGAGGAAAGCGCGAGGAATACCAGCGCTGCGATGGATTTCATGGGATGATTCATCCCATTTTCCAAATCGATCCTCAAGCCAAAGGAAACCCGCGATCACGGAATATCCATGATCGCGGCGCCGTCATTCAGGACTCGGCCAGCGGTTCTTCCGGCTCTTCCTCCGGTTCGTCGGCCATGGGCAGTTCTTCGAGCGACTCCTTGAAAGCGGCTTCGTTGAAAGGCTTCTTCGTGCGGAGCACTTCGTCCATCTGTTCGCCGAGGCAGATGGCGATCTGGGTTTTCGCTTCCGTGTCGTCCAGACCGAGTTTGATCAGGCGATCGTAGGTCTTTTTGACATATTTCGTCTGTGGCGAGACAAGTTGTTGGTCGACGGCGAGAAGCAGGTCGGGAAGGAGGTCTTCGTTCATGGGAGGGGAGCTTTGGAGGTCCAGGGTTCGAATTCGGAAGGGATGGGTGACTCGAAGCGGAGCGGCTTGCCGGTGACCGGATGGTTGAAAGCGAGCCGCCAGGCATGAAGCATCAGACGGCCGGTTTCCGCGGAGATCTTACTGGATTTCCCGTAGATCGGATCGCCGACGATCGGCGCGCCCTTGTGATGCATGTGGACGCGGATCTGGTGGGTCCGGCCGGTGTGGAGATGGCAGAGAACCAGGGCGGTGACGGACGCGGCATCCGTTGCCAGCACTTCGTAATCGGTGATGGCGGTTTTGCCTCCCGGCGGATTGACGACGGCCATCTTCTGGCGGTTGACCGGATGGCGGCCGATATGGGTGAAAACGGTGTCCTTCGCCGGCTTCGGCACGCCTTCGGTGACAGCCAGGTAGATTTTCTCCATCGTGCTGCGCTCGGAGAACTGGGTGACGAGCGACTGGTGGGCGGGATCGGATTTCGCGACGACGAGGCAGCCGGACGTGTCCTTGTCCAGACGATGGACGATGCCGGGACGTTCCACGCCGCCGATTCCGGAAAGCTTTCCCTGACAGTGGTGCAGCAGAGCGTTGACCAGGGTTCCGTCCGGATTTCCGGGGGCCGGGTGTACCACCATGCCGTGGGCCTTGTTGAGCACCAGCAGATCGTCGTCCTCATACATGACGTCGAGTGGGATGTCCTGTGGTTCCGCCTTGTCCGGAACGGCTTCAGGCAGGGCGATCGTGATGTGATCTCCGGCCTTCACTCCATCCCTCGGTTTCGCGGGATTTCCGTTCACGAGGATGTATTGCTCGCGGATCAGCGTCTGGATCCGCGAGCGGGAAAGCTCGGCCAGCTTGGCGGCCAGAAAGGCATCGAGGCGGTCCCCGGAGTTCGTTTCGACATGGATTTCCATCCGGCACCGAGTTTTCCCGGGAAAAAACTTCGGGCAAGTTTATTAAGTTTTCAGCTTTCGCCGACGTAGATACACTCGCGCATGCCGGAACCGGACGAGACGATCACCAACTGCGAGTCGTGTGGAAACGCGATGGACGTCTCCGCCGTGGCACCGTTCTCGAACGTCGAATGTCCGACCTGCGGCGAAAAGAACCGGGTCAAAACCCAGTTCGGCCACTACACTTTGAAGCGCCGGCTGGCGGAAGGGGGGATGAGCCTCGTTTTCGTGGCCATCGACGACACGCTCGGCCGCGAGGTCGCCTTGAAAATCCTCAACGAGGACTACTCGGCGGACGAACGCCGGATCGCGGCTTTCGAGGAGGAGGCCCGTATCACCGCTTCCTTCAGCCATCCGAATGTCGTGCGGGTCTTCACGACGGGCCGTGCGTTCGGCCGGTTCTACATCGCGATGGAACTCGTGCCCGGCGGGCATTTCGAACACCAGATCCGGGAGAGGGGACGCATCCCTGAAATCGAGATCCTGCCATTCGCCGTGCAGGTCGCCGAAGGGCTCGAAGCCGCGCGCGCCGCGGGATTGATCCACCGGGACGTCAAGCCGGGCAACATCCTGCTCGATTCCCAGGGCAGCGCGAAGATCGTCGATTTCGGCCTCGCCCTGATCACGAAGGACGGCAGTGCGAAGGCGCATGAAATCTGGGCGACCCCTTACTACGTGCCCCCGGAAACCATCGAAGGGCACGCCGAGGATTTCCGATCCGACCTTTATGCCTTCGGCGCGACCCTTTACCACGCGCTCGCCGGCAAGCCGCCGTGCGACGAGGAATCGATGAAAACCGACGTCCTGCGCGAGGCGAAAAAGCACATCAAGGCGCTGCGTTTCGCCGCCCCGGATATCTCCGATGACACCTGCGCCATCATCGATCGCGCGATGGCCTACGATCCGAAGGCCCGCTACGGATCGTATGAGGAAATGATCAAACAGCTCAAATCCGCGCTGGCCCGCGTGAAAAAGGGCGGTGCGGAAACGGCGGGAGCGAAGCTGAAACGACGGGCGATGGCCCGCCGCGGCGAATGGATCGCCATCGGTTCGGCCGCCGTCCTGTTGCTCGGAGCGATCGGGGCAG
>DATLIO010000101.1:0-3929 GCA_035539355.1 Luteolibacter sp. | reverse complement strand
GGATTGGACAACATCGGGGTCTTCGATCGCTCGAGTTCGCTGCCCGGCGGAGGCCGACTTCATCAAGCCGACGGCACCGCATGGATGGCGTCGTTCTGCCTGACGATGCTCGCCATCGCGCTCGAGCTGGCTCTTCAAAAGCCCGCCTACGAGGACATCGCGTCCAAGTTCTTCGAACACTTCGTCAACATCACCGACGCGATCAATTCACTTGGCGGTTCCGGTCTCTGGGACGAGCAGGACCATTTCTACTACGACCAGCTCATCATCGACCACGAGGATCCGATCCCGCTGCGCATCCGTTCGCTGGTCGGGTTGCTGCCGCTCTGCGCCGTCACCGTACTGAAGCAGAAGACCATCGATTCCCTGCCCGGTTTCCGCAAACGGATGGACTGGTTCCTCAGCAACCGCCCGGACATCCTCAAATACATCACCGCCCGCCGCGTTCCCGGCAGCAAGAATCCCGGCCGCTGTCTGCTCGCCATCCCCACCGAAGCACGCCTCCGCAAATGCCTCGAACGCATGCTCAGCCAGGACGACTTCCTTTCCGACTTCGGCATCCGGTCGCTCAGCAAGGCGCATTGGAAAAAACCGTTCGTCTTCGAGCACGCGGACCAACGCCACGAAGTCGCCTACACTCCCGGCGAAGCGACGACCGACATGTTCGGCGGCAACTCCAACTGGCGCGGACCCATCTGGTTCCCGATCAACTTCCTGATCATCGAAGCGCTCGAACGCTATTACTACTTCTATGGCGACACCTTCAAAATCGAGCATCCCACCGGCTCCGGAAACATGAAGACGCTGCTCGAAGTCGCCATCGATCTCTGCGACCGCCTGATCTCGCTCTTCAAGCCGAACCACAAAGGCTATCGTCCATGTTTCGGCGATGCCACGCGCTACACCGATGTGAAGCACTGGCAGGGCCTTCTGCTCTTCCACGAGTATTTCCACGCTGAAACCGGCGAAGGACTCGGGGCTTCCCATCAGACAGGATGGACCGCGCTGGTGGTCCGCCTCGTCCGTGAGCGAAGGGAAAAGCTCATCGACACCCACCACATGTGCCCCATCCCGGACGCAAAACCCGTGAACCCGGTGCATCATTGAAAAAAACCAATCGCGCAGCTCTCATACCAGCGTTCATCTCTCTGCTTTTCGCCACTGGATGCGGCTATGAATTGTTTCTGGGCATTTCCAATCTCCTGCGATCTCCCGCTAGAAAGTTCGAGCAGGTCGACATGAGCAATGCCCGCCAAACGGAACATTGGTTGGGCTCCGGAAAATCAAGGCACAAGGAAACCGTCACCATCGCGAAGCTGGATGGCAAAACGATTCTGGTCATGCGCGAAACCGATCCAGGCGGGTGGATTTTCCCCTCCGTCCATACCGACGGCATCCAGGAAACCTTGGGATTACCCGAGTCAACGACGGTGTTCAATTATCACTCTTTCCATCCCTACTTCCGATATGGATTCGGCATCATCATCTGCACCGTGTTTATGACACTGTCACTTTTTCTATCTTTTTGGCTGATTCGTTCGTGGCAAATCAATCTTTAGCCAGGCCTCACCTCGCACCATCCGGCGGACCACTTCACCTTCAGATCCACCCCGTAAAGCTCGGTCAGTTTTTCGGAAGTCAGCACCTTCTTCTTCTCCCCATCCGCGAAAACTCCGCCGTCTTTCAACAGCACCACCCGACCAATCCCCGGCGGGATCTCCCCCGGATGATGGGTCACCAGCACCAGCGTCTTCCCGGCATCAAGCAGCGTGCAGAGCGTCGCCGTCAGTTGCATGCCCGCCGCGAAATCCAGTGCGGTGGATGGTTCATCAAGCACCAGAACCTCCGGCCCATGCACCAGCGCTCTGGCGATGAGAAACCTCCGTCGCTCACCCGACGACAGCGCGGAAAACTCCCGCTTCGCAAGGTGTAGCACGCCCATCAATTCCATCGCCCCGTGCGCCTTCTCCTTTTCCGCGGCGGTGAACCGCATCCAACGCGTCTTGCCATACGCGCCGCGCAGCGACGATAGCACCGCATCCTCCGCGACCTCCTCCGGATGAAATCTCGCGACCTCCTCCGGCATCACCACACCAATCCGGTGCCGCAATTCCTCCAGCGACCAAAGATCCTCGCCGAACAACCGGCAGATCGTCTTCTCATCCCACTCCGGCCTCAGCTCCCCGTTCAGCACTTTCAACAGCGTGCTTTTCCCCGCGCCGTTGGGTCCAAGCACCGCAACGCTCTCCCCCTCATGGAACTTGAGTGAGAAATTCCTCAGCGCCGCGGTGTCTCCGCGCCACACCACAGCGTCCTGGATTTCCAACAAAGGGTGGATTTCCTCCAACTTTCCTTCATTTCCCCGATCTTCCCGCATCTTCTGACTTGCCTCCATGAGATTGCACGCAATAAATGGCGCGAAGCACTCATGGTAACCATCTACGACATCGCTGAAAAGGCCGGAGTTTCGGGTTCGACCGTCTCCCGTGCCCTCAATGGCTCACGCCTCGTCAGCGATGACGTCCGCGAGCGGATCCAAACGATCGCCCGCGAGCTCGGATTCGAGAAACGCAACGTCCGCCGGCACCGCCAGCGCACCATCCTGAACATCCGCCTGGTCCTGCCACACCACGATTCACCGGAACGCGGGCTGTTCTTCGATCTCTCCCAGCTCATCGATGGTTTGCGGAAAGGCTTCGAGCCCACCGCAATCAACATCATGTGCGATCTCGGCGGCTCCGGCTTCGTCCCCTTCCCCCACAAAAAGGGCGGCGACACCGACGCCTTCGTCTTCGCCTTCCATCTCCCGACGAAACAGGTCCTCCAAACCCTGCTCGAGCGTGGCATCCCGTTCGTCATCCTGAACCGATCCACCCCCGGCCTCCCGTGCATCACCTGCGACCACTCCGGCGGCATGTCGGATCTCGTCAGTCTCGTTTCGAAAAATCCCATCAAGCCCTGCCTCGTCACCATCGAGGGATTCGGCGAAGTCGGTGAGCAACGCCTCGAAGGCCTCACCCAGTCGCTCGCCAAAAAGAAAATCCCTTTCGAGCAGGAAGACATCATCACCTTCCCGAACACCGCGTCGATCCCCTCCGAAGCCGTCCGCACGCTTTCGAAGAAATACGACACGCTTTTCTGCATCAACGACATCGTCGCCTCCGTCGTTCTCTCCGAACTCAACCGCCTCGGCATCCGTGTTCCGGAGCAATGCCAGGTCACCGGCTTCGATGATTCGCCGCTCCGCCGCATCACCCGTCCTCTCCTGACCACCGTTTCCATGCCCGTCTTCGAACTCGCCCGCCGTGCCGGCGAACGCCTTGCGAAGGAAGTCATCGAAGGCGCGACCAACATCCCTCTCGAACGTCTCCGCGGCTCGCTGCTCATCGGCGAATCCACCCGCTGACCGTCTCCGATTTCCAAACCCACGATGACTCCCGACCAACTCGCCATCCATACGTTCACGACCAAACCATGGTCGATCGACGAGTGCATTGAAAACTACGCCCGCCACGGCTTCGGCGGCATCTCGGTCTGGCGTGAAACCGTCGAAGGCGAGGACCTCCAGCGTATCGGCAGAAAGATCAAGGATAGCGGCCTCAAACCCATCTCCTACGTCCGCGGTGGCTTCTTCACCGGGAAAACTCCCGAAGCCCGCCAGACCGCCATCGAAAACAACCTCAAGATCATCCGCGATTCCGAAGCCCTCGGCCTGTCGATGATCGTCCTCGTCTGCGGCGCCACTCCCGGCCAATCGCCGAAGGAGAATCTCGCGCAGATCCAGGACAGCATCGCCGCCATCCTTCCCGCCGCGGAAAACGCCGGCATCCAGCTCGCGATCGAACCGCTGCACCCCATGTATGCCGGAGACCGTTGCGCCGTCGCGACCATGTCCGACGCGAACAATCTCTGCGACGCCTTGAACCATC